>WFXV01000216.1 GCA_015490435.1 Thermaceae bacterium | reverse complement strand
TCCACCACCCCCGCCACCTGCCCCTGGGCGATGATCGCGCTCCCCCCGGGGCCTAGCCCGGTCCCCGCGAGGGCGAGCGAGAGCTCCTTCAGACTCGCGCGGCGGCCGTCGAGCCGCACCTCCTGGCGGCCGTCACGGTAGAGCCGGCGGAGGAGCTCGAGGCGGCGGTCGGCCCGGAGCCGGAGCCGGACCTCGGCGAACCCCGCCGGTCGCCGGCCCGGCGCCCCCTGGAAGACGAGGTCCTCGGGGCCGCCGCCCCGAAGCCGCCGGGTGCGGGCCCCGACGACGAAGCGGATCGCCTCCACCAGGTTCGACTTCCCCGACCCGTTCGGCCCCACCACCGCGGTGACGCCGGGGAGGAGCGGCACCACGGTGCGCTCGGCGAAGGACTTGAAGCCGTGGAGGACGATCTCCTCAATCCGCATGGCGCTTCTTGTAACGGGCCATCGCCTCGCGGGAGGCCTCGAGGGGGAAGCGCGCCTCGAGCTCCCGCGCCTTTGCGGCGAGCGCGGGCTCGAGCTCGATCCCGTACTGGTTCGCGAGCTTGAAAAAAAGCAGGAGGAAGTCGGCCATCTCCTCGGCGAGCCGGCCCTCCCCTTCCTTATAGGCCGACTGCCGGAGGAGCTCCCGGGCGATCTCGCCGAGCTCCTCCATGAGGTGGAGCGCGGTGTGCTCGGGAGCCACCTCCTGCCAGCCCCGGGCCTCGTCGAAGGCGGCCACCCAGGCCTGCCACTCGCGGAGCGTCACCGCGCCCTCCGGATGGGGTCGGCCAGGGAGAGGTGGATGAGCGCCATCGCCGGCTTCCCCTCGAGGAGGAAGCGGACCTCGTCGGCCTCGGTGTTGGCGAGGGCAGTGTTGGCGAGGCCGTAGAGCAAGAAGCTCTCGCCCCGCACCCCGTAGCCGAGCTTCCGGTAGGCCCCGGGAAGGTCCAGGTAGACCGTCTTCCCGGCCACGAAGGCCCGGGGCACCGGGCTGTCCGCGGGCAGGAGGGGCCGGGCGCCGGCGAGCTGGGGTCCCTTGACCATCTCGGCGAGCGCCCGGGCGAGCCGGGACTCGAACGGGGAAAGCCGCACCTTCCGCCGCTCCAGGACGAGCCCCTCCCGGCCCGCGAAGTAGAGCTTGAGCTCGACCTCCTCGGGCTCGGCCTCGGCGCGAACGACCGGGGCCGGGGGGTTTTCCACCCGGTCGGGGGGCCGGCGCGAGCCCAGGAAGAAGACCCCGAGCCCGACGAGGAGCACGAGCGCCCCGAGCAGGTTCCAAAGGGCCCAAGCGCCCTTCACCGCGTCCTCCCCAGGTAAGCCAGGATACCGGCGGCGAGCTTATCCGCGAGGGCGTTTTCGTCCCCTTTCGGGAGCTCGACCAGGGCGGCGGCCTTCGGCGCCCAGGCAAGCAGGGCGAGTTCCGCCCGGCCCCGGCTCACCCCGAGGCTCTTCGCGAGCCGCTCGGCGAGCACCGCCGAGGCCTCGGCCGGGGCCACCTCGCGGGAGAGCGCCCGGGGCGCGCCCCCAAGGAGCAAAGCCTCCCGGGCCCGGGCGACGAAGGCGAGCGCCAGCGCATCGCCCCGGGGGCGGTAGGTGTAGACCGCGCCCGAGCCCCCTTCGGCAAGGACCAAAAAGACGTCGGCGCGGGTGCCGGCCTCGGCCCGGGCGGCCGGGGTCGGCCCCCCGCCGAGCCGGGCGGCGATCCCCTGGTTCTTAAGCCGGGCGACCAGGGCCTGGGCCACCCGCTTGCCCCGGGCCCCAAAGCCCCCGTCCACCACCACCAGCGGCCGCGGGGCGGGCTTTTTCGGCGTGCCCACCCAGAACACCGCCCCCTCGGGGTAGGGGGCGTACCGCAGGGGAAGGCCCTCGGCGCCGGCCAGGCGGAGCTCGAGCCCGAGGGGGTGGGGCGTGAGCTCGAGCCCGTAGAGCCGGTCCCCAAAGAGGGGCAAAAAGCCCTCGGCGGGCTCCGCCCCCACCGCCAGGAACCGGGCGGGGCCACTCGATACCAGGTTCACGTCCCGGGAAAAGCGGAGGAAGAGCTGCTCGACCCCGTCCCCGCCGGCGAGGTAGTGGTCGAGGAGGCGGGCCGGGGGCAGCTGCACCCGGATCCCCGCCTCGCTCCCCGCGTAGCTCGCCCCGAGCGCTTGGGCCACCCGTTTGACCGGCACCAAGACGCGTCCCTCCTGGCGGAGCGCGAGGGGCTCCTCGACCCGGGCGAGCGCCGCCTTGGGGTCGGGAACGACCGGCAGCCTAAGTGCCCGGGCCCCCAGGGTGAGGTAAAGATCGGCGCCGCGCTCCAGGTAGCCGAGCCCCAGGGCGCGGGCAAAGGGCCGGGCCTCGGTGTAGGAAACCCCGCGGTTTAAGGGATAGACCGCGCTCAAACGGGCGGAGCCCGCCAAAAGGGGCTTTTCGCTCTGCCCGAAGGCCGGCAGGAGCAAGAGGAAGAGCCAAACTACTCGCCGTACCACGAGGCCAGCTCCCTCTCGATCGCGCGGCGCTTGTCCACCTCTTTCTTCTCGTACTTGCGCCGCCCTCGGGCCAGGCCCAAAAGCACCTTGGCGTAGCCCCGCTCGTTGAAGTAGACCTTGAGCGGCACCAGCGTCAGCCCCCGCTGCTCCAGCTTGCCCCGGAGCCGGTTCAGCTCGTGGCGATGAAGGAGCAGCTTCCGCCGGCGCCGGGGGTCGTGGTTGGTGTAGGAGCCTTTTTCGTAGGGCGCGATGTAGAAGTTTTCGAGCCAGAGCTCGTCCCCGATGAAGCGGGCGAAGCTGCCGGTAAAGTCCACCTTCCCCTCGCGCAGGGACTTGACCTCGGTCCCCTTTAGCGCGATGCCCGCCTCGATCGTCTCGATGATCTCGTAGTCCCGCCGGGCACGGCGGTTTTCCATGACCACGGTTCCATCTTAAGCGCGTATACTCTGAAGCCGGTGAAGAAGCCCGAACACCTGCTGGCGCCGGCGCTCCTCGGAACGGGCGTGCTCGCCTTCCTCGCCGCCGAGGCCAGCCGGCTGGCGATCGGGGGATGGGCGAGCGCCGCCCTCGCGCTGCTCTTCGCCCTTTCGGGCCTCGCGCTCGCGGGCTACGGGGCCCGCCGGGCGGGAATCCCGGGCCTTTTGACGGTGGTCGCGGCCGCCCTCGGATTGGGCGGGGTCTTGCACGCCCCCCTCGCCCTTTTCACCCTTGCCGCCGGGGTCTTGCTCTACCTCGGGCTCCGGTCCCGGCTCCCCGAGCCGGCCCAGGCAGCGTTTTGGGGCTGGGCCTTCGTCTGGCCGAGCCTCGCCCTGGTCCTGGTGTGGCACGTCTTTCCGAGCTTCTTCGCCTTCTACATCAGCCTCTTTGACCGGGTGAGTTTCATCGCCAAGAGCCGCTTCGTAGGGCTTTTGAACTACGAGATCCTGATGCGGGATCCCCTCTTCTGGAAGGCGCTCTCCAACACCTTCTGGTACGTGGTCTTCACCGTCCCCACCGGGATCTTCCTGGGAACGCTGGTGGCGATCCTGCTCAACGAGCGGGTGCGGTTTCTCGGGCTCTTCCGGACCATCTACTTCCTCCCCTACATCACCGCCCTCACCGCCGCCGCCGCGGTCTGGATGTGGATCTACCACCCCGAGTTCGGTTTTTTAAATTGGCTGCTCGGCACCCCGGGCTTCGACTGGCTGCACACCCCGGACGGGATCTTCGCCCTGGCCCTCCGCCCCTTTGGGATCGAGCTCCAAGGCTTCTTCGCCGGCCCCAGCGTGGCCTTCGTCGCCATCATGGCGATGAGCGTCTGGCACCTCCTCGGCTACAACGTGGTCATCCTCCTCGCCGGGCTGCAGTCGATCCCCCGCCAGTACTACGAGGCGGCGATGATCGACGGCGCCACCTGGTGGCAGCTCCAGCGCTACATCAGCTGGCCGCTGCTCTCCCCCACCACCTTCTTCCTGGCGATCATCGGGCTGATCGGGGCCTTCCAGGTCTTCACCCAGGTCTACGTGATGACCCCGACCGGCGGGGTGCTGAACGACACGCTGACGGTGACCATGTACCTCTACAACAAGGGCTTCCGCGACTCCGACTTCTCCTACGCCTCGGCGATCGCGGTGGTGGTCTTCTTCGTGATCCTGGCGCTCACCCTCCTGCAAAAGCGCGTCTTGGAAAAGCGGGTGACCTATGGCGAGTAAGCTCCGCTACCTCCTGGGCCGGGTCCTGATCTACGCGGTGCTGATCGCGGGCACGGTGGTGATGGCCTTTCCCTTTTACTGGATGCTCGCGACCAGCGTCAAAAGCCCCCAGGAGGCGCAGCAGGCCGCCCCGGTCTGGGTGCCCGAGCGGCTCAAGCCCCAAAACTGGCGGGCGGCGACCCGGCTCGGGGCCGAGGGCGGGAGCCGGTTTTGGGGTGGCTTCCTCCCAGGGCGCACGGTGCACTTCTTTATCCGGACTGAAGGCGATGAGCCCCCGCCCCGGGCGCGCGTTCCCAAGCCCCCGGGAGCCTTCCGCGACCCCTTGAGCGAGGGCACCCGGATCCAGGTGGAGCGGGTGGAGGGCGGGTGGCGCTTTTCCTTCACCAACACGACCGACCAGGCCTTTCGGCTCCTGCCGGTGGTGATCTACCTCCCGAAGGGCTACGGCACCTACTACCCCGAGCTCGCCCCCGACGCGGTGCGCTCGGCCGGAGACTACTGGCGGCTGGAGTGGGTGAACCTGAGCCCCGGGCTCTTCGGATACGTCTTCCACAACTACCGGGAGGCCTGGAACGCCGCCCCCTTCGCTCGCTACTTCTACGTCTCCTTCGTCACCGCCGGGACCCAGGTGCTCGTCGGGCTCTTTCTCGCGGCGATGGCGGGTTTCGCCTTCGCCCGCGTGCCCTTCCCCGGCCGAGAGCTCGTCTTCCTGCTCTTCCTCGCCACCATGATGGTGCCCGGCGAGGTGCTCTTGATCCCGAACTACATCCTCCTCGCCAAGCTCGGCTGGCTGGATACCTTCTACGCCCTGATCGTGCCCTGGCTGGCCTCGGTCTTCGGGATCTTCCTGCTCCGCCAGTTCTACCGCTCGCTGCCCCAGGACCTCTTCGACGCCGCCCGGATCGACGGCGCGAGCTACCCGGTGATGCTTTTTAAGATCGCCCTTCCCCTCGCGGTCCCGGGCCTCATCACCTACGGGATCTTCAGCTTTCTCGGCGCCTACAACGCGCTGCTTTGGCCGCTGATCGTCACCCAGAGCCCGGAGATGCGCACCGTGCAGGTCGGCCTCCAGGCCTTCATCGGCGAGGCGGGAAGCGACTACGGCCAGCTCATGGCCGCCTCCACGATGGCGATCCTGCCCATCATCGTGGGCTACTTCCTGGCCCAGCGCCAGTTCATCGAGGGGATTGCGCGAAGTGGTATCAAGTAGATAGGAGGTGGTGCGTGTGAAACGTTGGGTATTGGCGCTCGTTCTGCTCCTCGGGTTCGGCCTCGCCCAGAAGGCCGAAGAGGTCATCAAGGCCCAGTGTGCCAAGGCGCCGGTGGTGGCCGAGCTCTGGCACGCCTTCCGCGGCGGGGCGCCGAGGGCCGCGCTCGAGAATATCGTGATCGAGTTCAACCGCCGCCACGAGGGCGAGTACTGCATCCGGCCGATCAACCAGGGCGGCTACCGCGATCTCTCCACCAAGATCAAGGCCGCCTTCGCCGCCGGGAAGCTCCCCACCCTGGCCCAGGCCTACGAGAACCAGATCGCACTCTACCTCCAGGCCGACGCGGTGGTGCCGGTGCAGGCGCTCGGGGTGAGCCTCGAGGGCCTGAACCCGATCTTCGTCAACGCCGTGCGCTTCAAGGGTCTCGTCTACGGCGTGCCCTTCAACAAGTCGGTCCAGGTGCTCTATTACAACCGTGACCTCCTCAGGAAGTACGGCGCCAGCGTCCCCAAGACGATCGACGCGTTCATCGAGACCGCCAAGATGCTCTCCGAGAAGGAGGGCAACCCGGTCTACTGGTTCCGCCCCGACACCTCCACCTTCGGCTACTGGTTCTTCACCCTGGGCGGCGAGTACATGAAGGACGGCAAGCTGGTGGTGAACTCGCCCGAGGCCAAGGCCGCCCTCAAGATCCTGGTGGATAGCGTCAAGCAGGGCTGGGGCAAGGCGATCACCTCCGGCTACATCAACCAGAACTTCGGCAAGGGGACCTACGGCTTCTCCACCGACACCTCGGCGGGCTACAAGTACTACCAGCGGGCGGCGAAGTTCGACCTCGGGCTCGCCACCCTGCCCGGAAAGACCGCCGAACAGCCCGGCTACGCCGTGGTCCAGGGCACCAACCTGATCGTCTTCCGCTCGGCGAGCGAGGCCCAGAAGAAGGCCGCCGCCGCCTTCCTGAACTTCGTCGTCACCCCCGAGGTGCAGGCGGTCTTCTCCGCCGCCACCGGGTACGTGCCGGTGAACCCCCGGGCGATCGAGATGCCCGAGATGCAGGACCGCCTGATGGAGGACCCGAACCTAAAGGCCGTCCTCAAGCAGGCGAACTACGCCAAGTACGAGCCCCAGATCCCCCAGTGGGAGCAGATCCGCTTCGACATCCTGGGCCAGGCGATCACCGAGGCGGTGCTCGGCAAGGCCAGCGTGGACGAGGCACTCGACCGGGCGCAAGCGCTCGTGGATAAGCTCCTTTCGGGCCAGATCCGCTAAGCGAAGGCAATCACGCGACGCGGGGGCCATTGGGCCCCCGTTTTTCCGCGTAAGATGGGGCCGGAGGTGGAACGATGCGGGTAGGCATCAACGGATTTGGCAGGATCGGGCGCCAGGTTTTCCGGATCCTTCTGGACAAGGGCATCGCGGTCGCGCTGGTCAACGACCTCACCGACAACAAAACCCTCGCGCATCTCCTCAAGTACGACTCGAACTACGGCCGCTTCCCCGGCGAGGTCTCCTACGACGACGAGCACATTATTGTAAACGGCAAGAAGATCAAAGCCACCGCCGAGCCCGACCCGGAGAAGCTCCCCTGGGGCGAGCTCGGGGTGGACATCGTGGTCGAGGCCACCGGCCACTTCCGCGACCGCAAGGGGGCGGAAAAGCACCTGAAGGCCGGCGCCAAGAAGGTGATCATCACCGCGCCCGCCAAGGAGCCGGACATCACCGTGGTGATCGGCGTCAACCACAAGGAACTAAAGCCCGAGCACAAGATCATCTCCAACGCCTCCTGCACCACGAACTCCCTGGCCCCGGTGATGAAGGTCCTGGACGAGCGCTTCGGCGTCGAGCGGGCGCTGATGACCACGGTGCACTCCTACACCAACGACCAGCGCATCCTCGACCTGCCCCACAAGGACCTGCGCCGGGCGCGGGCGGCGGCGGTGAACATCATCCCCACCACCACCGGCGCGGCGGTGGCCACCGCGCTCACGCTCCCGAGCCTCAAGGGCAAGTTCGACGGGATGTCGCTCCGGGTGCCTACCCCCACCGGCTCGATCTCGGACATCGTCGCCCTGCTCAAGCGCGACGTCACCGCCGAGGAGGTGAACGCCGCCCTCAAGGAGGCGGCCGAGGGTGAGCTCAAGGGGATCCTCGAGTACAGCGAGGAGGAGCTCGTCCGCACCGACATCGTGATGAACCCCCACTCCTCGATCGTGGACGGGAAGCTCACCAAGGCCCTCGGTCCCCTGGTCAAGGTCTTTGCCTGGTACGACAACGAGTGGGGCTACGCGAACCGCGTCGCTGACCTGGTGGAGATCCTAAAGCCCATGCTCTAGGGGGAAAGATGCGCACCCTCAAGGAACTGGACGCGCGGAATAAGCGCGTGCTCGTCCGGGTGGACTATAACGTCCCCCTCGAGGGTGGGGAGGTCGCTGACGACACCCGCATCCGGGCGAGCCTCCCCACCATCGAGCAACTTTTAAACCAAAACGCCGCCGTGGTGCTGATGAGCCACCTGGGGCGGCCCAAGGGCATAGACCCCAACTACCGCTTGCGCCCGGTGGCCTTTCGCCTAGAGGAGCTCCTCCGCCAGCCGGTGCACTATGTGCCCTTCCCGCCGGGGTCGGACAAGACCTTTGAAGTGGTGCAGAACTTCGGCCCCGGCACCGTGACGCTCCTTGAAAACGTCCGCTTCGAGCCCGGGGAGACCAAGAACGACCCCGAGCTCGCCCGCCGCTACGCCCGGCTCGGGGAGGCCTTCGTCCTCGATGCCTTCGGCAGCGCCCACCGGGAGCACGCCTCGGTCGTGGGGGTGGCGAAGCTCCTCCCAAGCTACGCCGGGCTGCTCTTCGAGAAGGAGGTTCGGGCGCTTTCGAAGCTACTTTCGGGGTACGAGCACCCCTACGCCGTGGTCCTCGGCGGGGCCAAGGTCTCGGACAAGATCGGGGTGATCGAGAGCCTCCTAAAGCGGGCCGACCAGCTCCTCGTCGGCGGGGCCATGGCGTTTACCTTCATCAAGGCGAAGGGAGGCGAGGTCGGCGACTCCCTGGTGGAGGAGGACAAGCTCGACCTGGCCCGGGAGCTCCTCGCAGAGGCTGAGGCGGAGGGCAAGCCGCTCCTGCTTCCCGAGGACGTGGTCGCCGCCCCCGAGATCAGCCCCGAAGCCCCTTGCGAGGTGGTGCCGGCGGATCGGATCCCGAAGGGGCAGAAGGGCCTCGACATCGGGCCGAAGACGAGGGCGCGCTTCAGGGAGGCCCTCCGGGGCGCGAAGACCGTTTTCTGGAACGGCCCCATGGGGGTCTTCGAGGTCCCGCCCTTCGACGAAGGGACGCTCTCGGTGGCGCGGGCGATTGCCGGGCTCGAGGGGGCCTACACCGTGGTCGGCGGCGGCGACTCGGTGGCGGCGGTGAACAAGCTCGGCCTCGCGGACGCCTTCAGCCACGTCTCCACCGGTGGGGGCGCGAGCCTCGAGTTTCTGGAAAAGGGCACGCTGCCGGGGATCGAGGTTTTAGGAGGGCTCCCGTGAGGACGCCGCTCGTTGCCGGCAACTGGAAGATGCACAAGACCCCGAGCGAGGCCCGGGTCTGGTTCAACGAGTTTTTAGACGAGCTCGGCCCCGTTCCCTCGGAGGCGGAGATCGCGATCCTGCCCTCCTTTCCCCTGCTTCCGCTCGCGGCCGAGGAGCTCGCCGGGAGCGGGGTCGCTTTCGGGGCCCAGGACGTGAGCGCCCACGACTGGGGGGCCTTCACCGGCGAGGTCTCCGCGTACCAGGTCGCCGACCTCGGCGCCAAGTACGCGATCGTCGGCCACTCCGAGCGCCGCAAGTACTGGCGGGAGGATTCCGCCCTCGTCGCCGAGAAGGCGAAAAGGGCGCTCGAGGCCGGCCTGGTCCCCATTCTCTGCGTGGGCGAGGAGCTCGAGGTCCGTGAGCGGGGCGAGGCGATCCCCTTCGTGGTGAACCAGCTCCTCGACTCCCTCGCCGGGGTCGAGCCCGGGGATCCGGCCCGTCTGGTGATCGCCTATGAACCGGTGTGGGCGATCGGAACGGGAAAAACGGCGACTCCTGGGGACGCCGAGGTGATGGCCGAGGCGATCCGCTCCGCCCTCGCCACCCGGTACGGCGAGGGCTTCGCCGAGGGCGTTCGGGTGCTCTACGGCGGCTCGATCAAGCCTGAAAACTTCGCCCAGATCCTCGCCGGCCCCAACGTGGACGGAGGGCTCGTGGGAGGCGCGAGCCTGGAGGTCGCGTCTTTCGTGGCGCTATCCCGTTTGGCGGTGGGTTTGTGAAATGAGGGAGGAGCCCAGTTCGTGAACGATTTCACGGGATTGCTCGAGGACCTCGACGCCCTCCTCATCACCCAGCCCGCCAACGTCCGCTACCTCGCCGGCTTTCCCCACGCCGAGGACGCCTGGCTCTGGATCGACGACGGGGGCCCCCGGCTCCTCGCAAGCCCCCTTTACGAGAACGACCTCGAGCGCTTTGGCCTCCCCTACCTGCTTGGGCGGCCCCGAGACTGGCCCCGGCTCCTCGCCGAGCGGGCCCGGGGGCGGGTGGGCTTTGAAAAAGCGCACCTCTCCTACGAGGATTTCCAGAGGTTGCGCGAGGCCTTCAAAGGAGCCGAGCTCGTGCCCACCGAGGGGCGGGTGGAGGCGCTCAGGGTCAAAAAGCGGCCCGAAGAGGTGGAAAAAATCCGCCGGGCCATGGCGATCGCCCGCGACGCTTACCGGGAGGCGCTTTCCGAGGTCCGGCCCGGGGTTTCCGAGATCCAGGTGGCGGCGGCCCTGGAGTGCGCCATGCGGCGGCGGGGGGCCGAGGGGCGGGCCTTCCCCACCATCGTCGCCTCCGGCGAAAACGGTGCTTTTCCCCACGCCGGTGCGGGCGAGAAACCCCTCCGGGAGGGCGAGCTCGTCACCCTGGACTTCGGCGCCCGCTACCAGGGGTACCACTCCGACGTCACCCGGACGCTTGCGCTCGGCGAAGTTTCCCCCGAGCTTGCCCGCGTCCTCCGGGCGGTCCAGGCCGCGCTTTCGGCGGCGCTCGAGCGTGTGGGCCCCGGCCAACCGATCGCCGCCGCCGACCGCGCCGCCCGGGCGGTGCTCGAGGCCGAGGGCCTCCTCCGGTACTACCCCCACGCCCTCGGCCACGGGGTGGGGCTCGAGGTCCACGAGGCCCCCCGCATCAGCCACGAGAGCGAGGGCTACTTCGAGCCCGGCATGGTGGTCACCATCGAACCCGGGGTCTACGTGCCGGGACTCGGCGGTGCCCGGGTCGAGGAGCTCGTCCTCATCACCGAAGACGGCGCTTTGATACTCTCAAGCGACCTATGAGGATCCGCCGGCTCCTCCTCTTGCCCCTGCTCCTCGCCGCCTGCGTCCCCGCACCCACGAACCGGCCGGAACCCGCGCCTCCCCAAGCGCTCCTGCACGTCGTCCGGCCGGGCGAGACCCTCTACCGGATCGCGCTTTACTTTGGGGTCTCGGTGGAAGCGCTCATGGCGGCAAACGGCCTCGGCGACACCCGGATCGTCCCCGGGCAGCGAATCACCTACCCCTGGCCCAAGGGGGCCCGCTTTTACGAGCGCGGCGAGGCGAGCTGGTACGGCCCCGGCTTCCACGGACGCCGCACCGCGAGCGGCGAGCGCTTCGACCAAGAGGCGCTCACCGCCGCCCATCCCCGCCTCCCCTTCGGCACCCGGGTGCTCGTCCGCCGCGAGGACACCGGCGAGACTGTGGTGGTTCGGATCAACGACCGCGGCCCTTTCAAGAGGGGGCGGATCATCGACCTCTCCTACGCCGCCGCCCGGGCGATCGGGATGGACCGAAGCGGCACCGCGGTGGTCTCGCTCTACCTCTTGCCATGATCTACGGGTTTCACTTTTCCATCGGGGGAAAGGAGAGCTACCTCACCGCGCTCCGGGAGGCCGAGGCGCTCGGGGTGAACGCGGTCCAGATCTTCGCCAAAAGCCCCCGCGCCTGGCGGAAAAAGGCGCTTCCCCAGGCCCTGGCCGAGCGCTTCCGGGCGACAAGGGAGCTCCAAGGCATTCAAGGCCTCGTGATCCACGCGAGCTACCTGGTGAACCTCGGCGCCGAGGGCGAGCTCTTCGAGAAAAGCGTGCTCTCGCTGGCCGACGACCTGGAAAAGGCGCGGCTCCTCGGGGCCGAGGCGGTGGTGGTGCACCCGGGCTCGGGGGAGATCGCGCAAATCAGAAAGGGGCTATTCAAAGCGGCGGAGCTTGCTCCAAGCCCCGCCCGGCTCCTCGTCGAAAACACGGTCGGAGGCGGAAACAAGCGAGGCGTGACGCCGGAGGAGCTCGCCGAAATCCTCGAGGGCACCCCCTTCGGCCTCGCCCTCGACACCGCCCACGCCTGGGTGATGGGCTACCACCCGGTGGAGTTTCTAAACGAGCTCGAGGGGCTCGGCCTTCTCCCCCGCCTCGCCCTCGTCCACTTCAACGACGCGAAGTACGAGCGGGGAAGCCACCGCGACGTACACGCCTCGCTCGGCAAGGGGACGATGGGCGAAGCCCTTCTTGAACTCCTCAAAGACCCCCGCGTCTGTCAGCTCCCCTTCATCATGGAAACGCCGAAGGCGGACGACGCGAAGAACCTGGCAACATTTAGAAAATGGCTCGTGGCTTGTGGCCTGTAGCTTGTGGATTTTTTTCCACAGGCTACAAGCCACGCGCCACAGGCCTAGATAAACGCCTCCCACCCCCGCTCGCCTTCGCGGATTTTGGCGAAGGGGAGCTTCGGATCGTGGGGGGTGACGACGAGGTAGCCCTCCTCGGCCCAGCGGGGGTAGTGCTTCTTGCGGGTCTCGAGCGTGGTCAACGGGTAGAGGTCGTAGGCCATGATGTAGGGAAGCGGCACGTGGGCGAAGGTGGGTAAGAGGTCGGCGGTGTAAACGAGCTTTTCCCCTTCCGACTCGAGCTCCACCCCCTGATGCCCGAGGGTGTGCCCGGGGAGGGGAATAAGGCGAAGCCCGGGCAAAACCTCGGCCTCGCCCTCGACGAACTCAAAGAGCCCCGCCTCGGCCACCGGCTCGACGTTTTCCGGCAGATAGCTTCCCCGGTTTCGCTCGTGGGGGTGGGTGGCTTCAAAAAACTCCTCGCGCTGGACCAGGTAGCGGGCGTTTTTGAAAAGGGGGACGAGGCCCTCCTCGGTCCGCACCACGTTCAGCCCGGCGTGGTCGAAGTGAAGGTGGGTGTTGACGACGAGGTCGATGTCCTCAGGGGTAAGGCCTAACTCTTTTAGCGCCGAAAGCAGCCTCCCCGCCTCCTCGATGCGGTAGATCTTCTGGTGCTTTTCCCCGGGTTTGGTGTCCACCCCGGTCTCGACCAGGATCCAGCGCTCCCCCGCGCGCACGAGCATCGGGCGGATCACGAGCGGGATGCGGTTTTGCTCGTCGGACTCGGTCTTCTTGGACCAAAGGGCCTTGGGGACGATGCCGAACATTGCCCCGCCATCGAGCCAAAACCGCCCGTCCTCCAGCAGGTAGACCTCAAAGCGACCGACGCGCAGCTTCTCCATGCTTAGAGCGTAGCCCCTCTCCGCACCGCCCGGAGCACCTCGCGGGGGTCCTCCCCCGCCTCGATCGCCCGGATCAAGGCAGAACCCACCACCACGCCGTCGGCCCCCGCTTCTACCGCCTGGCGGGCGGTCGCCTCGCCGGAGATGCCAAAGCCGATCGCCACCGGGAGCTCGGTCTTCGCCTTCACCCGGCGAACGAGGGCGCCGATCTCCTCGGGCAGCCGGTCGCGGGCGCCGGTCACCCCGGTGACGCTCACCGCGTAGACGAACCCGGTGGTGTATCCGGTGACCACCTCGATGCGGCGGTCGGTGGAGGTGGGGGCGAGGAGGAAGACGGTGGCAAGCTCCGCCTCCCCCGCCGCCCTTGCCACCTCGGGGTCCTCGTCCGGGGGCAGGTCGGGGAGGACCACGCCCTTAATTCCGGCCTCGGCGAAGTCCCTGAAAAAGCGCTCCTTGCCGTAAGCCAAAACCGGGTTGATGTAGGTCATGAGAAGCAGGGGGACGTCGGTCTTATGGCTGAGCCGCTCGACGAGCTCGAGGACCTTCTTGGTGCGAACCCCCTGAGCCAGGGCCCTCTCGCTTGCCCGCTGGATCACCGGGCCGTCGCCCAGGGGGTCGGAGAAGGGAAGCCCGACTTCGAAAAGATCCGCCTCCTCGGCGAGCCCCAGGGCATAGTCCAAGAACCTCTCGGGGCTCGGGTAGCCCGCGGTGAGGTAGGGAATCAGCGCCCGTCGGCCCTCGGAGCGGGCCCTTTCGAAAGCCTCACGAACCGCGCTCACGACCTTTCCTCCAGGATGCGCTTGACCTCGGCGACGTCCTTGTCGCCGCGGCCGGAGATGTTGATGACCACGATCTCGTCCCGGTCCATCGCGGGCACCACCTTGGCGGCATAGGCCACCGCGTGGGCCGACTCCAACGCGGGAATGATGCCCTCGGTACGGGAAAGGAGCTTAAAGCCCTCAAGCGCTTCCTCGTCGGTCACCGCGGCGTACTCCACCGTGCTGAGGTCCGCCAGGTAGCTGTGCTCGGGCCCGACCCCGGGGTAGTCGAGCCCGGCGGAGACCGAGTGGGCGGGGGCGATCTGGCCGTCCTCGTCTTGGAGCAGGTACATGTAGCTCCCGTGGAGCACGCCCCGCTTGCCGGCGGCGATGCTGGCGGCGTGGTGGCCGGAGTCGAGCCCCTCCCCCGCCGCCTCGACCCCGATGAGGCGGGGCCTCGGCTCCTCGTAGGCGAAGGGGGCGAAGGCGCCGATCGCGTTCGAGCCGCCGCCGACGCAGGCGAGGATCGCGTCCGGCACCTCTCGGCCCTCCTTTTCCAAAAGGGCGGCCTTGATCTCCTGGCCGATGACGCTTTGAAAGTCCCGCACCATCCGGGGGTAGGGGTGCGGGCCCACCACCGAGCCGAGGATGTAGAAGGTGGTGCGCACGTTGGTCACCCAGTCGCGGATCGCCTCGTTGGTGGCGTCTTTCAAGGTCTTCGTTCCCGAAGAGACAGGCACCACCTTGGCGCCGAGTAGCTCCATGCGAAAGACGTTCAGGGCCTGGCGGCGGACGTCCTCCTCGCCCATGTAGATCACTGCCTCGAGCCCAAACATCGCCGCCACCGTGGCCACGCTCACCCCGTGCTGCCCGGCGCCGGTCTCGGCGATGACCCGTCTCTTCCCCATGCGCCTTGCCAAGAGGGCCTGGCCCAGGGTGTTGTTGATCTTGTGGGCGCCGGTGTGGGCGAGGTCCTCGCGCTTTAGGTAGACCTTGGCCCCGCCGAGCTCCTCTGTGAGCCGCTCGGCGAAGTAAAGGGGGGTGGGCCTACCGGCGTAGTCCTTCAGGTAGCGGCGGTAGGTAGCGAGGAATTCGGGGTCGCGCCGGGCCTCCTCATAGGCCGCCTCGAGCTCCTCGAGCGCCGGGATCAGGGTCTCCGGCACGTAGCGCCCGCCGTAAGGGCCAAAGCGCCCCCTCTCGTCGGGCACGGGAAAATCCAAAAACCGAAAACCTTCCACAAGCTTCCTCCTTTCCTCGGATTTTTCAGGGGTTCGATGTGCCGAAGCCGCCCCGGGCCTAGCCGTGGTGGAAGGCCCACTTGTAGCTCCTCGGGGTGCGCACCCGGGGACGGGCTCGCATGTCCCGAGCCTACCCAAGTCCGGCCGGAGGCGCAATCCCTTATCCTCGGGGCATGGCCGCCCTGGTGCTGGCCCTTTTCCTGGGCTTTTCCTTGCCGCCCGGCAACGAGGCCGGTGGGGTGCTCTACTGCCCCGACGGGGTCTACTTGCTGAGCGAAAAGCCCCTTCCCTTGAAAGCCTTCCGCAAGGGAACCTTGCTCCGCCTCGCCCTCCCCTACCGCCGGCCGGAGTGGCAGCTTCGCGTCCGGTTCGTGTTTCATAGGGGGCGGATGATCCGGGAAGTGCTCGAAGAGCCTCGGCCCTTCCCGAGGACCCAGATCGCCCTCATCGAGGTCTGCCTCGACGGCACGTGCACGGAAAAACCCAAACCCCAGTGGCAGACGCACTGGGACGAAAAAAGCCGCACCCTCTGGATCAACCTCACCCACCGGGGGCCCTTGAAGCGCGCCGCGGTGCGCCTCACCTTCGGCGAGGGCGAGTGCGGGGGGTACCTCTACTACGAGAACGACACCCTGCCCTGGTAGCAAAAGAAGGGCCCGAAGGCCCTTTCTGGTGGAGCCGGGGGGATTCGAACCCCCGACCTCCCGCTTGCAAGGCGGGTGCTCTCCCTCTGAGCTACGGCCCCGCGCCCCGGGGGCATTTTACGGGTCAGGGGACGTAGGCGCTAGGGGCCTTGGGTGCTATAATCGCCCCTCGGTGCGTGAGTAGGCCCCGGGGGCAGGGGGGTGTCCCCCGGAAGCGGCCGAAAGCGCCCAGGCGAACGCCTACCTCAACGCCCCCCGGAAGAGGGAGAAGATGGCTTGCAACATCACGATCAAGGAGCTCTTGGAGGCCGGGGTCCACTTTGGTCACGAGACCAAGCGGTGGAACCCCAAGATGAAGCGCTACATCTACGCGGAGCGCGGCGGCATCTTCATCATCGACCTGCAGAAGACCCTGCCCCTGATGCAGGCGGCCTGCGAGTTCGCCGCCGACCTCGCCGCCCGCGGCGGGGTGATCCTCTACGTCGGCACCAAGAAGCAGGCGCAGGAGATCATCCAGATCGAGGCCGACCGCGCGGGGATGCCCTACGTCAACCAGCGCTGGCTGGGCGGGATGCTCACCAACTTCAAGACCATCGCCTCGCGGGTGAAGCGGCTCGAGGAGCTCGAGGCCCTCTTCGCCTCCGAGGAGATCCACGACCGGCCGAAGAAGGAGCAGGTGCGACTCAAGCGGGAGCTCGAGCGCCTGGAGAAGTACCTCGGCGGGTTCCGTAAGTTGAAGCGCCTGCCCGACGCGCTCTACGTCGTGGACCCGGTGAAGGAGGAAATCGCGGTCAAGGAGGCCAACAAGCTCGGCATTCCGGTGATCGCCTACGCCGACACCGACGCTGACCCCGACATGATCGACTACATCATCCCCGGCAACGACGACGCCATCCGCTCGATCCAGCTGGTCACCGGCCGCTTCACCGACGCCATCGTCGAGGCCAAGGGCGGCGGCGAGGTCGAGCCCAAGGCCGAGACCGAGGGTGAAGAGGCCCCCAAGGAGGAGGAAGCATGAGCCAGATCGAACTCATCAAGAAGCTTCGCGCCGCCACCGGCGCCGGCATGATGGACGTGAAGAAGGCCCTCGAGGACGCAGGCTGGGACGAGGAGAAGGCGATCCAGCTCCTGCGCGAGCGGGGCGCGATGAAGGCCGCCAAGAAGGCCGGCCGCGAGGCCCGGGAAGGCCTCATCACCTCTTACATCCACCACAACCAGCGCCTCGGGGTGCTGCTCGAGATCAATTGCGAGACCGACTTCGTCGCCCGGAACGAGGAGTTCCAAAAGCTCGCCAAGGATATCGCGATGCACATCGCGATGGCGGCGCCGAAGTACGTCTCCAAGGAGGAGATCCCCGAGGAGGAGCTCGAGCACGAGCGCGAGATCTACAAGAAGGCAGCGATCGCCGAGGGCAAGCCCGAGCAGATCGCCGAGAAGATCGCCGAGGGCCGGCTTAAAAAGTACATCCAGGAGGTCGTCCTCCTGGAGCAGCCCTTCGTCAAGGACGACAAGATCACCGTGGGCGAGCTGATCCAGCAGGCGATCGCCAAGATCGGCGAGAACATCGTGGTCCGAAGGTTCTGCCGCTTCGAGCTGGGCGGCGAGTAAGGAAAGGGGCCTAGAGGCCCCTTTCCTCTTTTTAGGGGTGGGGACGTGGCCTACAAAAGGGTGCTCCTCAAGCTCTCCGGCGAGTTCCTGGCGGGGAACGGCTTTGGCATCGCCCCCGACGCGAGCCGCAAGCTCGCCCGGGAGATCGCCGCCGCCAAGCGCGAGACCGGAACCGAGCTCGCGGTGGTGGTGGGGGCGGGGAACCTCTGGCGCGGGGCCCGCCAGGGCGTGGGCATGGACCGGGCCACCGCCGACTACATCGGCATGCTGGGCACGATCATGAACGCCCTGGCGCTCCAGGACGCCCTCGAGGCCGAGGGGCTCGAAACCCGGGTCCAGACCGCGCTCACCATCACCGAGGTGGCCGAGCCCTACATCCGCCGCCGGGCGCTAAGGCACCTCGAGAAGGGCCGGGTGGTGATCTTCGGCGGCGGAACCGGAAACCCCTTCTTCTCCACCGACACCGCCGCCGCCCTCCGGGCGCTCGAGATCGGCGCCGACGTCGTGCTCATGGCCAAAAACAAGGTGGACGGGGTCTACGACAAGGATCCCCGTAAGCACCCCGAGGCCCGGCGGTTCGACCGGCTCACCTACATGGAGGTCCTCTCGCGGGGGCTTGAGGTGATGGATCCCACTGCGGTCACCCTCTGCATGGAGGCGAGCCTCCCCATCGTCGTCTTCGACATCTTCAAGCCCGGAGCGCTGGTGCAGGTTTTGCGCGGAGAACGCGTTGGTACACTAATCCATAGCTGAAAGGGGGTCTCCGAAGTGGTAAAGGAGATCATCAAAGAGGCCCAGGACCACATGGAGAAGGCGGTGGCCATCTTCCACGAGCACCTGGCCGGCCTCCGCACGGGGCGCGCGAACCCCGAGCTGATCGCCCACCTCAAGATCGACTACTACGGCAGCGAGATGCCCCTCAATCAGCTGGCCTCGATCACCGCCCCCGACGCCCGCACGCTGGTGGTCCAGGCCTGGGACCAAAATGCCCTGCCGGTGATCGAGAAGGCGATCCGCGAGGCCGACCTGGGGCTGAACCCGAACAACAAGGGCGACGCGCTCTACATCAACATCCCGCCCCTCACCGAGGAGCGCCGCAAGGCGCTGGTGAAGACCGCCCACCAGATGGCCGAGGAGGCCCGGATCGCGATCCGGAACGTCCGCCGGCATGCCCTAGAGAAGCTCCGCAAGTACGCAAAGGAAGCCCACATGTCCGAGGACGAGGAGCGCCGGGTCGAGGGCGAGATCCAAAAGCTCACCGACACCTACGTGGAGAAGGTCAACGCGATGCTAGAGAAGAAGGAGTCAGAAATCCTAGGCGACTGAGATGGCCGACCCCCGCCACGTGGCCATCATCATGGACGGCAACGGCCGCTGGGCCGAGGCCCGTGGGTTGCCACGCGCCGCCGGGCACCTCGCCGGGCGGGAGGCGATCCGCCGCACGGTGCGGGCAGCGGTGAAGGAGGGGGTTCCCTGGCTCACCCTCTACGCCTTCTCCACCGAGAACTGGCGCCGCCCCAAGGAGGAGGTTCGCCTGCTCTTCAACCTCTTCGAGGAAGTGCTCTGGGAGGAGACGCCCGAGCTCGTCAAGGAAGGGGTCCGCATCCACGTAATCGGCGAGCGGGAGGGGCTCCCCGAGGGGCTCAGGGCGGCGATCGAGTACGCCGAGGTCGCCTCCCGCGAGGGTCGGCGGCTCCGCCTGGTGGCGGCACTCAACTACGGGGGCCGGCGGGAGATCCTCCGGGCGGTGGAGCACCTGGTGCGCTCAGGGCTCCCGGTTACCGAGGAGAACCTGAGGCGGGGTTTTTACCTCCCGGAGATGCCCGACCCCGACCTGATCATCCGCACCAGCGGCGAGCTCAGGGTCTCGAACTTCCTGCTCTGGCAGGCAGCCTACGCCGAGCTTTGGGTGACCGAGAAGTATTGGCCTGACTTTAGCGAGGAGGACTTTGTCGAAGCCGTCCGCGCCTACCGAACCCGGGAACGGCGCTTCGGGGGAATCCCTCAGCGCCAGGGTTAAGACCGCCCTCGCCGGGCTGATCATCATCGCGCTCGCCATCGCGGTGGGCTGGCCTTTGCTACTGCCCTTTCTGGCCGCTTTGGTCTGGCTGGCCGCCGGCGAGCTCCACCGGATGTTTCAAAACCGCGGGGTAGCGCTCAACCTCTGGGCCCTGCGGGTCGGGGGAGTGCTCTTCCTCCTCGCCTCGCTCCCCCAGCTCGAAAACGTCGGCCACTACACCGGGGTGCCCTGGCGGGAGATCACGCTGGGGCTCTTTCTCTTCTACCTGCTCATCTACGAGCTCTTCACCCGCCGGGAGGTGGAGCGGGCGGTCTACACCGCGTTCGGCTTCCTCTACCTGCCCTGGACGCTCGGCTACGCCCTCCTCCTCCGCTACGCGCCGGACGGCAACGTCGGCGCCTGGACGCTGACCCTGCCAGTGATCGCCACCTTCGCCACCGATATCGGCGCCTTCTTCGTGGGCACGAAGTGGGGACGCCACAAGATCGCCCCCAAGATCAGCCCTTCGAAGACGCTCGAGGGGACGATCGGGGGCATCCTGGCCTCGTTCGCAGCGCTTTTCTTCTATACCGCCCTCGTCCACCGGGCGTTTCCCTTCGGCTGGGTGGAGCTCTTGCTGGTGAGCTTTTTGATCTCGCTCGCCGCCCAGCTCGGGGACCTGACCGAGTCGATGCTGAAAAGGCATACCGGGGTCAAGGACTCCGGGAACCTCCTGCCCGGGCACGGGGGCGTGCTCGACCGACTCGATAGCCTGATCTTCTCGCTGCCGGTGACCTACTACCTCTGGGAGCTCTTCGGCAAATGAGGATCGTCGTCCTTGGTTCCACCGGCTCGATCGGGACCCAGACGCTGGACGTCGCCCGCTGGCGGGGCTTTCGGGTGGTGGGGCTCGCCGCCGGGAAGAACGCGGAGAGGCTCGCCGAGCAGATCCGGGCGTTCGAGCCGGAGATCGTCTACGCCCACCCCGAGGCCCGGGCCCAGCTGGAAGACGCCTTCCCCGGCGTTCGATGGGTGGAAACCCCCGAGGAGATCGCCGCCTACCCGGCCGAGGCGGCGGTGGCGGCGATTCCCGGGCTCGCCGGGCTCGGCCCCACCCGTGAGGCGGTGCGAAGCGGCAAGCGGGTGGCGCTCGCCAACAAGGAGGCGATGGTGGCGGCGGGGCCCTTGATTTGGGCGCTCGCCGAGGAGAGCGGGGCTGAGCTCTTGCCCGTCGATTCCGAGCACTCGGCGCTTTTCCAGGCGATGCGGGAAGAGCCTAGGGAGGCGATCGCCGAGCTCATCCTCACCGCCTCCGGCGGTCCCTTTTTGAAAGCGCCCGAGGACCTCTCCGAGGTCACCCCGGAGATGGCCCTCTGTCACCCCCGCTGGCAGATGGGCAAGAAGGTGACGGTGGACTCCGCGACGCTCTTCAACAAGGGCCTCGAGGTGCTCGAGGCCAAGGAGTTCTTCCGCCTCCCCCTCGAGAAGATCCGGGTGCTGGTACACCCCGAGGCCTACATCCACGGCCTGGTGCGGTTTAACGACGGAAACCTAAAGGCCCAGCTCGGGCCCACCGACATGCGGCTTTTCATCCAGTACGCCCTCACCTACCCCGAGCGGCCGGAGACCCCCTTACTTGGGGCCCCGATCCCCGAGGCGCTCCACCTCTTTCCCCCCGATACCGAGCGCTTTCCCGCGCTCCTCGTGGCGTATGAGGCGGGGCGGAAGGGCCCCCTTGCCCAGGTGGCGGTGAACGCCGCCGACGAGGTGGCGGTGGAGGCTTTCCTCTCAGGTAAGATTCCCTTTACCAAGATCCCCGAGCTCCTCGCTCGGGTGGTCGCCGAGGCCCCGAGCGGGCCCTTGGATTGGGAACGGCTCTTCGAGGTCGACGCCTGGGCGCGTGCGCGCGCGAGGGAGCTCTTATGAGTCTTTTCTGGTTCATCGTCATCATCGGCGTCTCGATCTTCGTCCACGAGCTCGGCCACTACCTGGCGGCGAGGCTCCAGGGGGTGCGGGTGCCGGTCTTCTCGGTGGGGTTCGGCCCGCCGCTCTTCCGCTTCCAGGCCGCCGGGACCGAGTGGCGGATCGCCCTCATCCCCCTCGGGGGCTTCGCGCTGGTCGAGGGGATGGCCGAGGAACCGGGCGAGCCGCCCCGGGGTTATGCCCGGCTTTCCTTTTTCGGGAAGGCCGCGGTGTTGCTCGGGGGCGTGGTGATGAACTTGATCCTCGCCTGGGCCCTCCTCGCCTACGTCTTCCAGGTTCAGGGCCTCCCCCGCCCGGTGGAGACCGAGGCCCAGATCATCGAGGTGCTTCCGGGGAGCCTGGCGGAAAGGGTGGGCCTCCGGCCCGGGGACGTGGTGGTGGCGATCGACGGGAAGCCCCTTGCCCACTTCACCGATCTCGGGCGGATCAAGGAGCGGCCGGGCCGCCACCGGCTGACCGTGGTGCGGGAGGGGGAGCGGCTCGAGCTCGAGCTCACCTGGGACCCCAAGGAAGGGCGGATCGGCGTCCGTTACGGGCCCCGGGTGGAGCTGGTCAAGCTCCCCTTCTGGCAGGGATTCGTCGAAGCCGCGGTCTTCTCGGCCCGGCTCATCCCGCTGATGGCGAAGAGCTTCGTGGTGGGGATCGCCGGCCTCTTCGTGGGCAAGCCACCCGCCGACCTGGTGGGGCCGGTGGGCATCGTCAGCATGGCCGGCGAGGCCGCCCGGCAGGGCCTTGTCGCCCTCGCCCAGCTGGCCGCGATGATCAACCTCTCGCTGGCGGTCTTCAACCTCCTGCCCATCCCCGGGCTCGACGGCGGCCGGCTCCTCCTCCTGGTGCTCCGCCGGGTCCTGGGGCGGCGCTTCACCCCCGAGAAGGAGGCCCTGGTCAACCTGGTGGGGCTCGCCTTCGTCTTCCTGCTCCTCGTGCTCATCACCTTCCGTGACCTCGCCCGGCTGGTGGGAGGGGGCTAGTGGCCGAGGCGACGGTGCTCATCCCCGCCTACAACGAGGAAGCCACCATCGGGGACGTGGTCCGCGCCGCCCGGGAAGCGGGATTTCCGGTAGTGGTCGCGGACGATGGCTCCAAGGACGCCACCGCGCGGCGGGCGGCCGAGGCCGGCGCTAAGGTGGTCAGGCTCCAAGAAAACCGCGGCAAGGGCGGGGCCTACGCCGCCGGGCTCGAGGCCGTAGAGACGCCCTTCGTCGTCCTTCTGGACGCCGACCTCGTGGGGCTCAGGCCCGAGCACCTCGAGGCGCTCCTCGACCCGGTGCGGCGCGGCGAGGCCGAGATGAGCGTGGGGGTATTCAAGGGCGGCCGGCTCTTCACCGACCTCGGCAACCGGATCACCCCCTTCCTCTCGGGCCAACGCGCCCTGCCCACGGCGCTCTTGCGCCAGGTGCCCGGGCTCGAGCACGCGCGCTACGACGTCGAGCTCCTCCTCACCCGCACCGCCAAGGAAAGGGGATGGCGGGTGAAGTACCTGCCCCTCCGTGGCCTTTCCCAGGTCATGAAGGAGGAAAAGCGGGGCTTTTGGGCCGGCTTCCTGCACCGGCTCCGGATGTACCGAGAGGTGCTCCGCTACGCCCTCAGCGGGAGAACTCGACGAGATCGATGACCCCGCCGTCGGCGGTGGCGTAGCGCACCACCCCGACCCCGGGGACGAAGTAGAGGTCCACCACGCTCTCGGCGCCGCCCTGGGCCTTGAGGCGGCTTTGGATGCGGAAGGCGTTGAAGCGGCCGGCGGGGACGCGGACGCCGGAGACGCCGAGCACCTCGGCCACGAGCTCGAGCCGCTGCCCCCGGAGCCGGGTGGTTTGCCCCCAGCGCAAGCCCTTGCGCAAGGGGGGCGGGGGGTAGAGC
>WFXV01000215.1 GCA_015490435.1 Thermaceae bacterium | reverse complement strand
ACCGTGGACGCGCTCAAGACCCTCGACCCCCTCTTCAAGGTGGCCCCGCCCCTCCGCGAGGAGGCCGACCGCGAGGCGCTGATCGAGGCGCTCGCCGAGGGAGTGGTGGACGCGGTCGCCACCGACCACGCCCCCCACACGCCGGCGGAAAAGGAGGCCGACTTCCTCCGGGCCCCCTTCGGGATCCCGAGCCTCGAGGTCGCCTTCCCCCTGCTCTTTACCGAGCTTGTCGAGAAGCGGGGCTTTCCCCTCGCGCGCCTGATCGAGGCGATGACCGACGGTCCCCGGGCGGTGCTCGGCGAGGGGCCGCGCCGCCTTGCGCCTGGGGCCCCGGCGGACCTCGCGCTGGTGGACCCCCGGGAAAAGCGCCCGGTGGATCCCTCCAGGTTCTTCTCCAAGGCCCGGTACAGCCCCTGGGCGGGCTGGGAACTCGCGGGCTGGCCGGTTTTGACCCTGGTGGGCGGGGAGGTGGTCTTTGACCGCCTGGGATGACCACCGGATGGTCCTCTTGGACAAGGAGGTCAGTGGCGAGCGGGGGGTCTTGGTCTTCGAGGCCCCGGCGCTCGCCGAGGTCCTCCGGCCGGGGCAGTTTCTGAACCTCGAGGCCCCCGGCCGGCTCCTCCGCCGGCCGATGGCCCCGGCGGTGATGGCCGGGCGGGTGCTCGTCTTCCTGCGGGCGCGGGGGCCGGGGACACGCGCCCTGCTCGACCTCGCCCCAGGCGCCCGAGTTCGCGCCCTGGGGCCGCTCGGAAACGGCTTCCCCTTGCCCCGGGGCCGGGCGGTGCTTGCGAGCGGCGGCACCGGGGTGGGGCCGCTCCTCTTTTTGGCCCGTTGGCTCTCCGCCCGGGGGCACGAGGTCCTCTTCCTCCACGGCGCCCGCGACGCCTCCGAGGGGTTTTTGCTCCCCTATCTGCGGGCAAGCGGCGCCCGGGTGCGCTTTTTCACCGAGGACGGGAGTCTCGGCGAGCGCGGCCTTCCCACCGATCTGCTTTCCTCTGTCCTCCGGCCCGGGGACACCCTCTACGCGGTGGGCCCCGAGCCGATGATGGCGGCGGCGGCACGGGCGGCAGAGGCGATGGGGCTTCCCGCCTACGTCTCGCTGGAGGCGGCGATGGCCTGCGGGGTGGGGAGCTGCCTTTCCTGCCGGGTCGAGCTCAAGAGCGGCCCCGCCCACGTCTGCAAGCAGGGGCCGGTCTTTCCCGCCGGGGAGGTGTTCTTTGCGGAAACTCCGCATGTCAGATAAACTGAAGTTATGCCGAAGCAGCTCCTGGTCCAGCTCGGCAAGCGGGGGCAGCTCACCCTCCCCTCCGAGGTCCGGCGGGCCCTTGGGCTCAAGCCCGGGGACGCGCTCGCGGTGCGGCTCGAGGAAGGGCGGGTGGTGCTCGAGCCGGCGGTCGTACTTCCCGTGGAAATCTACGACGAGGAACGGATCCGGGAGTTCGAGGAGGCGGCCCGGCTTTCCCCCGAGGAGGCGGAACGGATCCGGAAGCGGTGGAACCTTTAGC
This sequence comes from Thermaceae bacterium, assembly GCA_015490435.1. Classification (GTDB taxonomy): domain Bacteria; phylum Deinococcota; class Deinococci; order Deinococcales; family Marinithermaceae; genus WFXV01. The sequence continues at coordinate 529 of WFXV01000215.1, read as the reverse complement.
GGTCTTTCTCGACGCCAACGTGCTCTTTTCCGCCGCCCTTGGGGGCGAGGCTTTCGAGTTGATCTGGGCGCTTTCCGAAAAGGGTGTCCTTCGGCTCATTACCTCGCCCCAGGCCTACCTCGAGGCCGAGCGCAACCTGGCTTTGAAACGCCCCGAGGCGCTTCCTCGGCTTGCCGAGCGCATGCGTCGGGTGCGGGTCGTGCCCGAGCCCCGAGACCTCGCGCCGATTTCGGGTCTCCCCTCGGCGGACGTCCGGCTCTACCGCGCGGCCGAGGCCGCCGGGTCCACGGTCTTCCTCACTGGGGACCGGCGCCACTTTGGGCCGCTCATGGCAAAGGACCTCGCCCCCCGCGTGCGCACGCCGCGGGACTTTCTTCTGGAGCTCGTCGGTGAAAAAGCTTGAGTTGGACTTTCTGGGCGTGCGCTTCCCGAACCCGGTGGTGACCGCGAGCGGCACCTTCAACTACGGCAGGGAATACGCCCACCTCTACCTCCTTTCCCGCATCGGCGCGATTACCACGAAGGGCAC
>WFXV01000214.1 GCA_015490435.1 Thermaceae bacterium | reverse complement strand
GTCGAGGTCCCCGTGGTTTATGACGGCCCCGACCTCGCCGAGCTCGCCCGCTGGGCGGGGCTTTCGGAAGAGGAGGTGGTGCGGCGGCACGCCGGGCGGACCTACCGCGTCTTCGCCATCGGCTTCACCCCCGGGTTTCCCTTCATGGCCGAGGTGGACCCGAAGATCGCAAAACCCCGCCGCCCCGAGCCGAGGAAGCGCGTCCCCGCCCACAGCGTGGGCATCGCCGGGCGGCAGACCGGGGTCTACCCCCAGGAAAGCCCCGGGGGCTGGAACCTGATCGGGCGTACCCGGGTGCGGATCTTCGACCCCCATCGGGAGCGGCCCTTCTTCCTCGAGCCCGGGGACCGGGTGCGTTTTTTGCCCGAGGAGGGTCCGGTGCCCCCGCCGCCCGAGCCGCTCGAGCTCATCCCCGAGGAGCCTCGCTACCCGGTGCTCGAGGTCCTCTCGCCCGGGCTCCTCGACCTCCCGCTCGACGACGGACGCTTCCTCGCCGGCCGCTATGGCCTCGCCCGGAGCGGCCCCGCCGACCCCTACGCCGCCCGGGTGGCAAACCGCCTGGTGGGGAACCTGCCGGGGGCGCCGGTGCTTGAATTCAACCTCGCGGGCCCCGAGCTCCTGGTCTTAAAAGATGCGGTCTTCGCCTTCGCCGGCTTCGGCGTCCGCCCCCGGAAAAACGGCGAGGAGGTTCCGGCTTGGACGAGCTTTTTCGCCCGCGCCGGCGACCGGCTCGCATTCCCGCCCGCGGGTGGCGGGATGCGGGGCTATCTGGCGGTGGCCGGGGGGTTTGCGCTTATGCGTTTTTTCGGGAGCGCCTCGGTGGACTTGAAAGGCCGGATCGGCCGCCCCTTGAAAGCCGGCGACCGGCTGGGGGTGGAAAGCCCGGTCGCGCGGGTGGCGGGGCGCGCGTTTCGCCCCCGCTACCGGCCGGAACGCGAGGTCCGGCTCCGCCTCCGGCCGGGGCCCCAGGCAAGCGCCGAGGCCCTCGCGGCCCTCACCAGAGAGACCTTCGAAGTCGCGGACGCGGACCGCATGGGGGTGCGCCTCGCCGGAGCGCCGGTCCCGGGCGGCGAGGTGACGAGCGAGGGCGTGCCCCTTGGGGCGGTGCAGGTACCCCCCTCGGGGAAGCCGATCCTCTTGCTCGCCGACCGGGGGACGCTCGGGGGCTACCAAAAGCCCGCCCTGCTTCTCCCCGAGGATCTGCCCAAGGCCGCCCAGCTCCGCCCCGGGGACCGGGTTCGCTTCGTGCTAGACTCGGCCTCATGAAGCTCGCGATCGTGGGCCTGGGGAAGATGGGCTCGAGCATTCTCGAGGGCGTGCTCGACGCCGGATTGCTTTCCCCGGAGGAGATCGGCGTGCTCGACGCGAGCCCGGAGCTCACCCAGAAACGGGCTGCCCGCTACGGGGTGCGGCCCCTGGACCTCGAGGCCCTGGCCGGGGCCGAGCGCGTCCTGATCGCGGTCAAGCCCCAGGACTTTCCCGCCCTCGCCCCCCGGATCGCCCACGCCAACACCGGCTACCTCTCGATCATGGCGGGGGTGTCCACCCGGACCCTGGCCGAGCGGCTCGGGACCCGGCGGGTAGTGCGGGCGATGCCCAACCTCGCTGCCACCATCAAGCGAAGCACCACCGTGCTCACCGCCCTGCCCGAGGCTCGGGAGGCGGGGGACCTGGCCTTCGCTGAGCGGCTTTTCGCCACCGTAGGCTCGGTCTACCCTCTGAAGGAAGAGCTCTTCGACGCCTTTACCGCGATGAGCGCCTCCGCCCCCGCCTACCTCGCCCTGGTGGCCGAGGCGCTGGCGGACGGCGGGGTCAAGATGGGGATTCCCCGGGACAAGGCCCTCAAGTTCGCCGCCGAGGTGCTGGTGGCGACCGGGCTTTTGTTGGAACGCAAGCACCCCGCTGCCCTCAAGGACGAGGTGGCGAGCCCCGGCGGCACCACGATCTACGGGCTTGCCGCGGTCGAGGCCCGGGGCTTTCGCGCCGCGCTGATCGAGGCGGTGGAGGAGGCCACCCGCCGGGGGAAGGAGCTGGGAGAAGGATGAGGCGTTTCCTTGCCCTCGCGCTTTTTGGGCTCTTCGCCTACGCCGCCCCGCCCGACTACTACCCCCACGCCCTCGGCATGACCTGGCGCTACACCAGCGGCGAGGTCCAGAAGTTCGTCGAGGTCCGGGAGATGGCCGGGGCCGAGGTCTGGATGCTCGAGCACCGCTACGCCGACGGCGCCCGCATGACCGAGGCCCTCGCCTTCCGGGACGACGGGGTCTGGGTCTTCGCGGTGGACTCCGGCGGCGAGACCCTGGTCTACGACCCCCCGCTCCTGCTCTACCC
>WFXV01000213.1 GCA_015490435.1 Thermaceae bacterium | reverse complement strand
CCTCGAACTCCTCGGAGATGTGGTGCTCGAGCCGGTCGGCCTCCTCGTGGACCCGCTCCCAGGAAAAGCCCAGGGCCTGGGCCAGGAAGGCCTCGAGCAGGCGGTGGTGGCGCACCACCTCGAGGGCCACCCGGAGCCCCGAGGGGGTGAGGCGCACCCCGCGGTAGGGGGCGTACTCGACGAGCCCCAGCGCGGCGAGCTTTTTGAGCATCCCGGTCACCGAGGCCGGTCGCACCCCCATCCGCTCGGCCAGGGCCTGGGTGGTGACCGTGCCCCCCTCGCCGAGCTGGTAGATCGCCTTCAGGTAGTCCTCCTGGGCCTCGGAGAGCGGGGGTTTCGCCGCGTCTAAGGTCATCGCTTCCATTATTTAGGCTTGCCTAACTTTTGGCAAGGCGGCCGTTGTATCCTGGGGGTACGGATGGAGATGGAGGCCAAACTCAAAGCCCTGGAAGCCGAACACGCCCGCCTCGAGGCTGAGCTCGCCCGCCCCGAGGTGGTGGCCGATCCGGCGCTCTTCCAGAAAAAGAGCCGGCGCTACGCCGAGCTTTCCGAGATCGTCGAGGCCTTCCGCGAGTACCGCCGGGTCGAGGAGGAGCTCGAGGGCGCGCGTGAGATGCTCAAGGATCCCGAGCTCAAGGAGCTCGCCGAGGCCGAGGTCGAGGCGCTCGAGGCCCGGCGGGCGGAGCTCGAGGACCGCCTCCGCCGGCTGCTTTTGCCCAAGGACCCCGCCGATGAAAAGAACGCGATCGTCGAGATCCGGGCCGGGACCGGCGGGGAGGAGGCGGCGCTCTTTGCCCGCGACCTCTTCGAGATGTACCGCCGCTACGCCGAGCGGCTCGGCTACAAGCTCGAGATCCTGGACGCCCACCCCACCGACCTCGGGGGGTTTTCCAAGATCGTCTTCCGGCTCGAGGGGCCGGGCGCCTACGGAAAGTTCAAGTTCGAGTCCGGGGTGCACCGGGTGCAGCGGGTTCCGGCCACCGAGACCCAGGGCCGGATCCACACCTCGACGGCGACTGTGGCAGTCTTGCCTGAGGCCGAGGAGACCGACCTCGAGATCAAGCCCGAGGAGATCCGCATCGACGTGATGCGGGCCTCGGGCCCGGGGGGGCAGGGGGTGAACACCACCGATAGCGCGGTGCGGGTGGTGCACCTGCCCACCGGGATCATCGTCACCAGCCAGGAGTCCCGGAGCCAGATCAAAAACCGCGAGCGGGCGCTGATGATCCTAAGGAGCCGCCTCCTCGAGATGAAGCGGGCCGAGGAGCAGAAAAAGCTCCGCGAGGCCCGGCTCGCCCAGATCGGGACCGGCGAGCGGAGCGAGAAGATCCGCACCTACAACTTCCCCCAGTCGCGGGTCACCGACCACCGCATCCACTACACCACCAAGAACCTAGAGGGCGTGCTCGCCGGGGAGCTCGACGAGCTCCACGAGGCCCTACTTCGGGCGGAGCAGGAGCGGATGTTGGCGGCGATGGCGGATGGCTGAGCTGAGGCGCGAGATCCTGGTGGCGGCCGGGGTGCTCCTCGACCGAAAAGGGCGGGTCTTGCTCGTCGCCAACGACTGGGGGCGCCGGGGCCGGATCCGCTACACCCTCCCCGGGGGGATGGTCGAGCCCGGGGAGACCGCCGCCGAGGCGGTGGTCCGCGAGGTGCGGGAGGAGACCGGGCTCAGCGTGGTGGGGATCGAGCACCTCGCCTACGTCGTCCAGGTCGAGGACAAAAGGCGCTGGGAGCGCACCCTGGCGATGGCCTTCCGGGTGCGCTGGGAGGGGCTCTTGAACCCCCACGACCCCGACGGGCACATCGTCGAGGCCCGCTTCTTCGACCGGGAGGCGCTCCGGGAGCGGCTCGGCAGCCACCTGCCCCTGCTCGAGCCCCTGCTTTACTACCTCGAGACCGGCGAGCCCGGCCACTACCACGCCTACCGCAGCTGGTCCGAGCCGGGGAGGCGGTACTAGTGGCGCTCCCAGAGGACCTTGACCGCGCCTACGCCGAGGCCCTGGCCCAGGGCGCGCCTGAGGCCGCGCGGCTAGGCCGGCTCATCGAGTTCCGGCGGGCGCTCTTCCGCCGCGACCTGGAGGAGGCGAAGAGGCTCTTTCCCCCGGACGAGGAGACGCTCGCGCGATTCCTCCAAGACCTCGAGGCGGGCCGGATCGAGCCCTGGCTCGAGGCGGGGCCGGACTTCGTCCGGGCCGAGGCCTGGGTGCGAAAGGGGGCCGCGCTCGCCGAGGCGGGGGAGCGTGAGGCTGCGCGGGAGGCGTTCGAGCGGGCCCGCGCGCTCTTTGCCAAGCACCCCCGGGTCTACGTCAACCTCGGGAACCTCGCGCTCGAGGCCGGACGGGTCGAGGAGGCGATCGCGCTTTACCAGGAGGCCTTGAAGCTCGACCCCGAGCTCGCCGACGCCCACCACAACCTGGCCGCCGCCTACAAGGAGAAGGGTGATCTCGACCGCATGGTCCGCCACCTCAAGCGCGCCCAGCGCCTCCGCCTCTACCCGCCCCGGGAGAGCCTGGGGCGGCGGGGCGGGGTGCCCCCGGTGTACGCCCGGTTTTGGTTTTGGTTTCTGCTCGCCGCCCTCGCCTACTTCCTCCTCTCGGGGCGGGGGTAGGGTATTTTGGGGCGGTGTGGCAGATAAGGGTTCCCGCCAGCGTGGCCAACCTCGGTAGCGGCTACGACGCGCTCGGCCTCGCGCTCTCGCTCTTTTTGGAGGTCGAGGGCGGGCCCGCTGAGGAGGACGGCCTGGTCTACGAGGGCGAGGGGGAGCTCGCCCTCTCGCACCCCGGGGAGAGCCTCCTGCATCGCGCTTGGCGGGCGGCCTGGGCGCGGCTCGGCGAGGCCGGGCCGCCGCTTTTCGTCCGGGTGCAAAACCCGATCCCCCTCGCCCGGGGGCTCGGCTCCTCGGCGGCGGCGGCGGTCGCCGGGGCGGCGCTCGCCGACCTCGCGAGCGGCGGGCGGCTCGGGCGAGACGGGGTCTTCGCCGTGGCCGCGGAGCTCGAGGGCCACCCCGACAACGCCGGGGCCTCCGCCTACGGCGGCTTCGTGATCGGCTACGGCCCCCCCTGGCGGGCGCTTCGCCTCGATTTTCCTCGGGAGCTGTTGCTGGCGGTGGCGGTCCCGCCCTTCGAGGTGCCCACCGAGCGGGCGCGGGCGGTGCTTTCCGAGCGGGTGCCCCGGTCCGACGCGGTGTTCAACCTCGCCCGGGCGGCGCTCTGGCCGGCGGCGGCCTCGGCGAGGAGGTCGTAGCGCCCGGTGAGGAGCGCCGCCGGCCAGAGCGCCGCCCGGGCGAGGTTGAACACCGCGTCGGACCGGGGCACCCGCTCGGAAAGCACCGCCCGCGCCCGCTCGGTGGGCACCTCGAAGGGCGGGACCGCCACCGCCA
>WFXV01000212.1 GCA_015490435.1 Thermaceae bacterium | reverse complement strand
GGAGGGAGGCGGCGTTCGCGGTGCTCGAGCTCGGCCTCCCCACCGTCCTGGACGCCGACGCCCTTTACCCCGAGGTCTTGACGGCGTATCAGGAAGCCGGCGTTCCCGCCGTCGCCACGCCCCACCCCGGCGAGGCTTCTAGGCTGATTGAGAAGACCCCTGCCGAGATCGCTGCCCGTTCCCTGGAAGCGGCGCGGGAACTGATGGAGCGCTACCCCGGCCTCGTCTTCGTCTTGAAGGGCGGTCCCAGCGTGGTGGCGGGGGAGGGGGGGCTCTTCGTCAACACCACCGGCAACCCGGCGATGGCCTCAGGCGGCATGGGCGACGTGCTCTCCGGGATGATCGCGGCACTGCTCGCGGCCGGGCTTTCGCCCCTCGACGCCGCCCGGCTTGGCGTCTTCTGGCACGGGGCGGCGGGAGACCTCGTGGGCCGGGTGGGCCTCGTCGCCTCCGAGGTGGCGAACGCTTTGCCCGATGCGCGAGCGGCGATCCTCGAGGGCCGGGTGCGCCCGCCCTGGCGGGGACTAACCGGGGATGGCGCGTAGGAAGGTGAAGGCGCCGAATAGGCAGTAGACGAGGGCGATAAGAATCGCAAAGAGGATGAGTTTGTTCCGGGTCCTCGGGCCGACCTGGGTCTCTGGGCTCGCCCGGAGATTCCATAGGTAGACGCCGAGGGCGAAGATCGCGGCGTTCGCGAGGACGACGAACGTGCAAAGGCCGATCATGGGTTATTCCTTGGGCCAAGCAAGATGGGCAAAGCCCAGCTCAAAAGACAGATCCACGCCAGGAACAAGGTGTTTTTGATGTATTCTCGCCTCACTCGAGCAGTGTTGAGCTTAAGTTCAGGAGCGGCCCCACGGTTCCAAAAGAAGATGTAAAGCCATGTGCTTGCCCAAACGAGCGAAAAGGTGAGGGCGCATATCGCTGGCGTCATAACCCGAGGCAGATCGAGAGGTAAAAGTGCACCTCGAAGAGGGCGAGTGTGGCGAGGATGGCCAGTACCTCCACGCTCCGGCTTGGTGGCCGTTTGGTGTAGGCGTAGCTGTACGCCAGGTAGACGGTCAGGGCCAGGGCTAAGAAAAGGTCTGAAGGCTTGCCGTCGCGAAAGTAGAAATAAAGGTTCACCAGGACGATCATGCCGACGAGATATAGGAAAATCTTTCGTACTTTGCCGTCAAGATTTGCTTTGGGGCTTTCCCCTTCCGCGGGCACCAGGTTGGGCCGAGGGCTCTTGAGCCAGACCACGGCCGCCGCTCCTATAAACAATATGGAGAGAATCCAAAACAAAGCGCAGGAGCCCATGGAGCGATTCTACAACGCCTTCTCTTCCTTAGGCGGTTTCGCACGGCGCTGTACCTGTGTGCTCAGGGTCTTTCTTGAATCTCGATAAGCGCCCCGTCCTTGAGCCGGAGGATCCGCTCCGCCCGGGCCGCGACCTCAGGGTCGTGGGTGACGAGCACCACCCGCCGCTCACCCTGGGCCTGACGGACGAGGAGCTCGAGCACCCGGCTCCCCGCCGCCGAGTCCAGGTTCCCGGTGGGTTCGTCGGCGAAGAGCACCAGGGGATCGAGCGCGAGCGCCCGGGCGATCGCCACCCGCTGTTGCTCGCCGCCCGAGAGCTGGCGGGGGAAGTGGTCCTCGCGGTGGGAAAGCCCCACCTCGGCGAGCAGCGCCCGCGCCCGCTCGGTCCGCTCTTTCGCGGGCACGCCCTTTAGCAGCATGGGGAAGGCGACGTTCTCGAGCGCGGTCAGGGTGGGCAGCAGGTTCCAGCTTTGGAACACGAACCCCGCGTGCAAAAGGCGCACCCCCGCCCGATCGTCCTCGCCAAGGGCGTGGAGGGGGTTTCCTGCGAGGTAGACCTCGCCCTCGGTGGGGGTGTCGAAGCCCGCGAGGAGGTTCAAAAGCGTCGTCTTCCCTGAGCCCGAGGGGCCCACCACCGCCGTCACCCCGGGCGGGAAGTCGTAGCTAAAGCCTTTCAAGGCCTCGATCCAGGCCTCGCCCTGGCGGTAGCGCTTGGTGAGGTTTTTCGCCTGGAGGATGGGCTTTTTCATCTCACACCCGCCCCAGCGCCTCGATCACCGAGATTCGGCTCGCCACCCGGGCGGGGATCACCCCCGCCACCATCCCGAGCGTCACCGCCACCAGCATGGAAAAAAGCACGAGCCTCGGGGTCACCGCCGAGAGGGCAAGGCCCACCGCGTGGGTGGTGTAGACGTTCACCACCTGGGAGCCGGCGATTCCCGCCGCGACCCCGAGCGCGCCCCCGGAGAGGGCGAGGAGGAGCGCCTCGAAGAGCACGAGCCGGAAGATGAAGCCCCGCCGGGCCCCGATCGCCCGCATCACCCCAAACTCCCGGATCCGCTCGTAGACCGACATCATCACCGTGTTGGCGACGAGCAGCCCGCCCACGATCAGGGCGATCAGACTGATCCCGAAGCGAATCACGTCGCCGATCCGGATCGCCCGCTCGGCGTACTTCACCGCCTCGGTGGTGGACTGGGCGTCCACCCCCGGGATCAGTGCCTCGATCTTCTCCGCCACCTCGTCGGCGGCGTAGCCCTCCTTCACGTAGACCAGGATCACCGAGTAGTTGGTGGTATTGAGCGCCTCTTGCACCGTTTTCATGGGGACGAAGATGAAGCTATTCGCGAATCCGCTCCCCGCGTCCACGATCCCGACGATGGGGAGCGCGATCTTCCGGGAGAGTCTGAGCGTCTTGCCCAGCGTGAGCCGGCTTTGCTCGGCCTTTTGCTTGCCCACCACTGCCCCGTCGGGGTGGGGATCGAGCCGGCCGGCGACCACCTTGGCCGCCGGCGCCAGGTCCTTTGGGGTGATCCCCTCGGGGAGGCCGTAGAAGAGGAAGGTGGTGGCGGGGTCGAAGCCCGAGCCCTTCATCATCACCGCGGCGGGGAAGAGCCGGGCTATTCCAAGTTCGTCGGCGTGGGCCTTGAGGGTACTTAGCACCTCGGGCCCGAGTTCGGGGTTTGGGACCCCGAAGGTGCCGGTGCCCTCGGCGACCACCCGGATCTGGGGGCCGAACTTGGTCATCTCCGCCGAGAGCGCCTTCCTAAGGCCCTCGCCGAAGGAGAGGAAGAGCACCATCGAGGCGGTGGCCACCAGGATCCCGAGCAGCGTGAGCAGGCTGCGCACGGGCCGGGCCTTCAGGTTCCGGACGACCAGAAAGAGGGTCTCCACGCCCCGAGCCTACCCGATCCCCGGTGAAAAGGCCGAGAACGGCTATAATCCGGCCTGATGACCACCGCCGAGATCCGCAGGAAGTTCCTCGAGTTCTTTCGCGAAAAGGGTCACCTGGTCCTGCCTTCCTTCAGCCTGATTCCGGAAGACGACCCCAGCCTGCTCTTCACCAGCGCCGGCATGGTGCCCTTGAAGCCTTACTTCATGGGGGCGAAGCCGGTCTTCCCCGGCCACGAGGGCGAGCACCGGCGGGTGGCGACCTGCCAGGAGTGCCTCCGGGTCGGCGACATCGAGAACGTGGGCCGCACCGCCCGCCACAACACCTACTTCGAGATGCTCGGCAACTTCTCCTTCGGCGACTACTTCAAGAAGGAGGCGATCCAGTGGGCCTGGGAGTTCTTGACCGATAAGCGCTGGCTCGGGCTCGACCCCGACCGGCTCTGGGTCACGGTCTTCGAGGACGACGACGAGGCCTACGCGATCTGGCGCGACGTGGTGGGGGTACCCGAGGAGCGGATCCAGCGGTTCGGCGAGGACGAGAACTTCTGGCCCGCGAACGCGATCAGCGAGGGGCCGAACGGCCCCTGCGGCCCCTGCAGCGAGATCTTCTACGACCGTGGCCCCGAGTTCGGGACCCCCGACGAGACCGGGCCGAACACCGGTTCCGGCGACCGCTTCGTCGAGATCTGGAACCTGGTCTTTACCCAGTTCAACCGCACCGGGCCGATCCCCGGGAAGGGGGTGCTCGAGCCCCTGCCACAGAAGAACATCGACACCGGCATGGGGCTCTACCGCGTGGCGGCGATCATGCAGGACGTCGAGGACTTCTACTCCACCGACACCTTCCGTCCGCTCATCGACCGGGTGGCGGAGTGGAGCGGGGTGCCCTACCGCGGCAAGGAATCGGTGAGTCACCGGGTGATCGCCGACCACGTGCGGGCGGTGGTGGCCGCGCTCGCCGACGGGGCGGTCTTTTCCAACACTGGCCGCGGCTACGTGATCCGGCGGCTGCTCCGCCGGGCGGTGCGGCACGGGTTTTTGCTCGGGCTGAAAGAGCCCTTCCTCTACCGGCTCGCGCCGGTCGTCGCCGAGCTCCTCGGCGACGCCTACCCCGAGATGCGGGAAAACCTCGAGAGCATCGAGCGGGCGATCCGGGTCGAGGAGGAGCGCTTCTTCGAGACCCTGGAGGCGGGCATCCGCCGGCTCGAGGCGCTCCTTTCCGAGCTCCCCGAGGGGGGCGTCCTCCCTGGAGAGGAGGCCTTCCGCCTCTACGACACCTACGGCTTCCCCTTCGACCTGACCCTGGAGATCGCCGCCGAGCGCGGCATCAAGGTGGACGAGGAGGGCTTCAAGCGGGCGATGGAGGAGCAGCAGCGCCGCGCCCGCGAGGCCGCTGCCTTCGCCGACGAGATCTTCACGCGGACCGCCGAGGCCCTGGACGAGCTGCTCGAGCGCCACGGCCTCCCCGAGTTCACCGGCTACTTCACCCTGGAGGACGAGGGCGAGGTGCTCCTCATCCTGATCGGGGAGGAGGCGGTCGGGCGCCTCGGCCCCGGCGAGAAAGGGGTGGTGGTGCTCTCGAAGACCCCCTTCTACGCCGAGGGCGGCGGCCAGATCGGCGACTTCGGCGTTTTCGAGTGGGAAGGCGGCCGCGCCCGGGTGGAGACCACCAAGAAGAGCCCCCAGGGCATCCACCTGCACCACGTCGAGGTGGAGGAGGGGGAGCTCCTGGTGGGCCAGCGGGTGCGGGCCAAGGTGGATCCCCGGCGGCGCGAGACCGAGCGCCACCACACCGCCACCCACCTGCTCCACGCCGCCCTTCGCGCCGTGCTCGGGCCCCACGCTCGCCAGGCGGGGAGCCTGGTGGCTCCCGACCGGCTCCGCTTCGACTTCACCCACCCCGAGCCGCTCACCCCTGAGGAGATCCGTAAGATCGAGCTCCTCGTCAACCGCTGGATCCAGGCCGACTTCCCGGTGACCTGGGAGATCATGCCCCTCGAGGAGGCCAAGAGGCAGGGCGCGATGGCCCTCTTCGGCGAGAAGTACGGCGACGAGGTGCGGGTGGTCCGGGTCGAGGGGGCGGCCCCGAGCGCGGGGATCGTCGAGGGCGAGGTGCGCTCGATGGAGCTCTGCGGCGGTTGCCACGTACGCCGGACCGGGGAGATCGGCTACTTCCTGATCAAGAGCGAGGAGGGGATCTCCGCCGGGGTGCGGCGGATCGAGGCCCTCGCCGGCGAGCACGCGGTGCGCTACGCCCGGGACCTCTTCGACCGGGTGGCCGAGCTCGCCGCCGGGCTCGGCGCCACCCCTGAGGGGCTCGCCGAGCGGGTGGAGAAGCTCCGCGAGGAACTGAAGGCCCGGGGGCGCGAGGTGGAACGTCTCAAGGAGGAGCTCGCCCGGGCCCAGCTCGGGAGCTCCCGTCGCGCCGAGGTCAAGGAGGCCGGGCCCTGGCGCTACGCCGCCGTGCAGCTCTCGGGGCTTGACATGGCGGGGCTTCGGAAGGCGGCGGACGCCCTTCTGGAGGAGACCCGCGCCGACCTGGTCGCCGTCGGCTCCGAAGGGATGCTGGTCTTGAAGGCGAGCAAGGCCGCGACCGAGCGGGGGCTTTCCGCCGGCGCGTTGATCCGGGCCCTGGCCGAGGTCGCCGGAGGTCGGGGCGGGGGCAAGCCCCAGCTCGCCCAGGGCGGGGGTTTTGACCTAGAAAAGGCTTTCCAGCGTCTCGCGGATCTTCTCGCGGGTCAGCCGGAGGTTTAAGGACCGCACCACCCGCTCCACCGGCCAGCGGAAGGCGGGCCGGCAGGGGGTGCGGTAGTCCTCCTTGGGGGCGAACTCGAAGGCGCCCTCGCGGGCGGTGAAGAGGTCCTTCAGCACCCGCTTGGCCGCGTCCTTGTCGAGGAATCCCTGTTCGCCCTCGAGGCAGCGGATTTCGCCGCGCTTGAGGTAGAGGGTGTAGCGGGCCCCGTTTTCCAGGTGCCAGAGCTCGAGCACCCCGGTCTTACCCACCAGCGCTTGCAAGAGCGAGGGAAAGGGCAGATCACGGAGGTTCCCGCTTAGCATCTACCCCGAGTCTACCCCGAGTTCGACCGGATCCCTGTGCGCTGGTACCATCGGGGGAGTGAAGGTGGCGGCGCTCGACGTCGGGGAGGCGCGGATCGGCCGGGCGGTGGGCGAGCTCGGCCGTCCCTTCGCCTTCGGCCGCGGCTACCTGGTGCGAAAGGGCTTCGAGGAGGACCTGGAGGCCCTCGCGCGCTGGCTCGAGGAGGAGGGCGCGCGCCGGGTGGTGGTGGGGCTCCCCCTGAGGACTGGCGGCGAGGAGGGGCCCGAGGCGGCGCGGGTGCGGGCGCTGGGCGAGGCGCTTAGGCGCCGGGGTTTCGAGGTCGTCTACGAGGACGAGCGCTTCACCACCCAGGCGGCGGCCCACCGGCTCAGGGACGCCCCCCGCCGCCTCCGCCGCGAGAAGGGCAAGCTCGACGAGCTCTCCGCCGTCCTCTTGCTCGAGGGGTACTTGACCCGGCATGGATAGGCTTCCCTACCCGGTGCTCCCCGCGCTCCCGCCCCCGGCAAAAAGGCCCAGGCGGAGGCTTTGGCCCCTTTTCCTCGCCTTCGTCCTCGCCGCCCTCGCCGCCGGCGTCGGCGCCTGGTTTTTCTACGGGCTCACCGCCCCCTCGGGGATGCGCACCACCGCGACCCGCCCGGTGGGGGCGGCGGCGATCGGGGAGCTGCTCGAGCACGAGGGAATCGTCCGCTC
>WFXV01000211.1 GCA_015490435.1 Thermaceae bacterium | reverse complement strand
CTCTACTACCGGGATGTTCCCCCCGACGACCCCCGCTTCTACCCCGCCCGGCTCGCTGCCCAGGTCCTCTCCGGCGGCATGGCGAGCCGCCTCTTCACCGAGGTGCGGGAAAACCGGGGGCTCGTCTACGCGGTCTACGCGAGCCCGGGGGCCTTCCGGGGGTTCGGCTACCTCGCCGCCTACGCCGGCACCACCCCGGAGCGGGCGGAGGAGACCCGCCGGGTCTTGAAGGCCGAGATCGCGCGGCTTTCCGAGGGGGTCACCGAGGAGGAGCTCAAGAGGGCCAAGATCCGCACCAAGAGCGCGCTCGTGATGCAGTCGGAGAGCGCCCAGGCCCGCGCCGGCGGCATGGTGCGGGACCTCTTCCTCCTCGGCCGGGTGCGGAGCCTCGATGAGATCGAGGCCCGGGTCGAGGCGGTGACCCTGGACGAGCTCAACGCCTTCCTCGCCGAGCACCCCTACACCGACCCTTGGGAGGGCGTGCTCGGTCCTGAAGGGGGTGCGGCCTGATGCGTTTCTTTGAAGCAAAGCTGGAAAACGGCCTCACCGTGATCGCCGAGGTGAACCCCGAGGCGAGGAGCGCCGCCATGGGCTACTTCGTGAGGACCGGGGCCCGGGACGAGACCAAGGAGGAGTCCGGCGTCAGCCACTTCCTCGAGCACATGGTCTTCAAGGGCCCCGAGGAGATGGATGCCTACGCGGTGAACCTCGCCTTCGACGAGATGGGCGCCCAGTACAACGCCTTCACCTCCGAGGAGAACACCGTCTACTACGGGGCCGTCCTCCCCGAGCTTTTGCCCGACCTCCTCGCGCTCTTCACCAAGCTGATGCGGCCCGCGCTCCGGGAGGCCGACTTCGAGATGGAGCGCAAGGTGATCCTCGAGGAGATCGCCCTCTACGAGGACCGGCCCGAGTTCGTCGCCTTCGAGCGGGCGCGGGAGCGCTACTTCCGGGACCACCCGCTCGCGAACCGGGTGCTCGGGACCAAGGAGAGCATCTCCGGGATGACCCGGGAGCAAATGCGCGCCTACCACGCCCGGCGCTACGTGCCCGGGAACATGGTGCTGGCGTTTGCCGGCAACCTCGACTGGGAGCGGGTCCTGGACCAGGCCGCCCGGCTCACCGCGGACTGGAAGCCGGGCACGGCGGAGCGCGCCCACCCGCCCTTTTCCCCGGAGCCCGGACGCGTCCGCGAGCCCTACGCCCGCGCCCGACAGGTCTACTTCGTCGGGCTCTTCCCGGGCTTTTCCGCCACCGACCCCCGCCGCTACCCCGCCGCGGTGCTCGCGAGCGTCCTCGGCGACGCCGGAAACAGCCGGCTGCACTGGGCGCTCGTGGACAAGGGGCTGGTGGAGCACGCCTCCGCCGGTCACGAGGAGAACGACGGCCTCGGCACCTTCTACCTCCACGCGAGCGCCCGCCCCGAGAACGAGGAGGCGGTGGCCGAGGCGATCCACGCGGAGCTCCGCCGCCTCGCCGAGGCGCCGCCCAGCGAGGAGGAGCTCGCCCGCGCCAAGACCAAGGCCAAGACCCAGATCGTCTTTGCCGGCGAGACCCCGATGAAGCGGCTCTTCCACCTGGGGCTCTCCTACGCCTACACCGGCCGCTACGAGCCGCTTTCCGAGGTGCTTAGGAGGATAGAGGCGGTGGACCGGGAGGCGCTCGTTGGCCTCGTCGAGGACGGGCGGTTTGCGAAAGGGGTCTGCTACCGGCTGGTTCCGGGCGAGGGCTAGGGTGCGGCGGGCGTTTTTTCTCTTTTTCCTCTTCGCCCTCGCCTTTGGGCAGAGTGGGCTCGAGCGCGAGGTCTTCGAGGCGGCGAACGCGGCCCGGGTACAAGCCGGGCTAAAGCCCCTCGCCTTCGACCCCGGCCTCTACCAGGCCGCCCGCGCCCACGCTGAGGACATGCTGAAAAGGCGCTACTTCGGGCACGTGGGGCCGGGCGGGCCGCGGCTCGAGGAGCGGCTTTGGCGCGCCGGGGTCTACGCTTTGAAGGTCGCGGAAAACCTCTACCAGCTCGAGGGCCCCTACCTCCCCGCCGACTTCGCCCGCCGGGCGGTGGAGGGGTGGCTTAAGAGCCCGGGACACCGGAGGAACCTGCTCGACCCCGGCTTTGACCGCATGGCGGTGGCGGTCCTCGGCGAGGACGGGCGGTACGTGGCGGTGCAGGAGTTCGCTTACCGGCCTTTCGTCCTCGCGCTCGAGCGCCGGCAGGCGGTGGACGCGGTGGCCGAGGTCGAGGTCGTGGGGGAGGCTCGCCGCCCCCTCTACCTCTTACATGAGGGCCGCACCCTGGCCGAGCTTGGGCCGGGGAGGGTGCGCTTTTTTCTCGAGCTCCCTAAGGAAGCCCGCCCCGTCCTCGTCTACCGCGCCCCCGAGGGATATTTGCGGGAGGCCCGCTGCCCCGGGGCCTGCCGCGCGCTCGGCGTGCGGTTTTCGCAACGGCGGGTGCGGCGGCCCGGATACCGCCTTTGGCTCGGCCTGCCCCCGGGGAAGTACCTCCTCGCCTTCGGGGAAGCGCCCCGCTTTCTCGCCGAAGCCGAGGGGAGCCTTTCGCTCTTTGCTCCCCGGAGCTGGCGCTACCTCTGGGTGGGGCGGGGGACGACGCTCACCCACCGGGTGCCGCTCTACTAGCTGTAACCTCTCAACACGTTGTTCACTGGAGCCCCATACCCTGGTGCCTGTGAAGGAATGGCTTTCAGCACGAGGGGAGGGGCTCCAGTGAACAGCCACAAGAACGCGCGGCTCACCTACCAAGGAAGGCGCATCCTTGTGTTCCGTATTATCCACGAAGGCCTTCCGGTAAGGGAAGCGGCCAAGGCCCAAGGGGTCAGCCCAAGGACCGCCTACAAGTGGCTCAGGCGCTACCGGGAGGAAGGGGAAGCTGGCCTCTTGGACCGAATCTCCCGGCCAAGACGAAGCCCAAGACGCACCCCTGGGACGCTTAGGGAAGAGGTGAAAGCGCTCCGCCGGCAACGCTGGCCCTACCACG
>WFXV01000210.1 GCA_015490435.1 Thermaceae bacterium | reverse complement strand
CCCCCGAGATCGCCCCCGAGGCCCCCACCATCGGCACCGGGCTCGTCGGCATCGCCGCCGCCTGGAAGAGGGCGGCGCCCACCCCGGCGACGAAGTAGAGGAAAAGGTAGCGCCCGGGGCCGAGCCGGTCCTCGACCCCGGGGCCGAAGATCCAGAGGAACCACATGTTCCCCACCAAGTGGGCGACGCCGCCGTGGAGGAACATCGCGGTGAGGATACGGGGGAACTCGCCGAGGGGGTCCTGGAAGAACTCGACCGGCACGAAGCCGAAGGCCTCCACGCTCCAGGCCAGGTGGGCCGGGCCCCCTAGCGCCTGCCAGAGGAAGACGAGCACGTTGGCCGCCACCAGGAGCCGGGTGACGGGGGCCGGCCCGTGGGGTTCGCTGTCGCCTAGGGGGAACATCGCTTACGCCCCGCGGGCCAGCGCGGCCACCCGGGCGAGGGTGAGGAGCTCGAGCCCAAAGACCAGCGCGGTGGGCACCGCCGCCCCCCAGAGTACGCCGGTGAGCACCCCCGCGAAGGCGAGCCCGCCGGCGAGCTGGGGCGCGAGCGCCACCAGCAAGAGGAGCAAAAAGAGGCCGTAATAGGCGTAGCGGTAGGGGGCGAGCTCCTTTAGCCAGAAGGCGGCGAGGGCGAGCCCGGCGAGGTCCTTGACCAGGTCGAGGGGCGCGTGGGTGGCCTCGGCCACCCGCTCCGGCTTCGCGGTGCCCGCCTCCACCTCGGCCAGGAACCCGAGCAGCCCGGAGTAGCCGAAGAGCAAGGGGTTCGCGAGCAGGAGGAAGCCGAAAAGGCCAAGCGCGAATGCGAGCTCCTCCGGCGTCGCGCCGGAAAAGAGCGTCGCCCCGAAGAAGAGGAAGAGCGCGAGCAGCAAAAACCAAAGCCAGGCCAGGGCCTTCTTCATTTCTTCTCCTCCTCCCCGTACTTAAAGAGGTGGGTCACCGCGTACACGTCGGGGGAGAGCGGGTGGGTGTAGGCGATGGTGCCGGCCACCACGTCCCCGGCCTTGAGCTCCTCGCTCTCTGGCTTCAGGGCGAGGGTGACCCGCACCGTCCCCTGGGCCGGCAGGGTCAGGTTGAGGGGCACCGCCGCCAGCGCGTAGGCCTTCTCCTTGGACTCGGGGCCGGGGGTGAAGACCACGCTCTGGTCCACGAGCAATAACGGCAAGTAGCCGGGGTTATAGACCTCGAAGACCACCTGCTTTTTCTCCGGCTGGTAGGTCGCCGAGAGCACCACCGGCGAGGGCGGCACCGCGGCGAGCGCCGCCCGGGTGCGCGACGCCTGGATGTAGACGCCGGCGCCGAGGCCCACGAGCAGGGAAACGAGCAGCGCGATGATCAGACTACCAGCAATATTCCTCATAAGCATCACCTCATCTTTCATGCGCATTATTGGCCCAATCTGGCCTTCTGTCAATAGAAAAGTTGCGCCCCTTTTGCGCAAGGGGCGCCTTTCCGGGGCCGCTTTGGGGTTTTAGCCTTCGTCGGGGGCGTCCCCGAAGAGCCGGTCGAAGGCCGCGCGGGCCCCGCTCTTCGGCTTGATCCGGTAGAGCTCTCCCTTTTGCTCGATCGCGCCCTCGGCGAGTAGGGCCGAAAGGGCTTCCTTTAGCTCCTTTCGCGAGAGCTCTTCCCCGGCTTCGTCCAGGTAGCGCACGATCTCCCGCTCGCCCGCCCAGCCGAGCCGCTCGATCGCCCTTTTCACCCAGCCCTTCGCGTCCATGCCGGGATTCTACCCGCGGTATCCTGGGGGTGGTGGCCGAGGACTGCCGGGTCGGGACCTCCGGGTACTTCTACCGCGGGTGGAAGGGCGTCTTCTACCCCGAGGACCTGCCGCTTTCCCGCTACTTCGACTACTACCAGGAGCACTTCGACACCGTCGAGGTGAACGCGAGCTTTTACCGCTTCCCCACCCGGGAGACGGTGCGCCGCTGGTACCGCGAGGCCAAAGAGGGCTTCCTCTACGCGGTGAAGGCGCACCGCGAGATCACCCACCTGAAGAAGTTCACTGACCCCGCCCGGGTGCGGGACTTTTACGAGGTGGTCGCGGGGCTCGGCGAGAAGCTCGGACCGGTGCTCTTCCAGCTGCCCCCCTCCTTCCGCTACCGGCCCGAGCACCTCGAGCGGTTGCTCTCCGCCCTGGACCCGGATTTTAAAAACGCCGTCGAGTTCCGCCACGCCTCCTGGTGGGACGAGGCGGTCTACGAGGCGCTGCAAAAGGCCGGGGTGGCCTTCGTCTCGGTGAGCGCGCCGGGGCTGCCCGAGGACTTCGTGAACACCGCCTTCGTCTACCTGCGCTTCCACGGCCGGCGCGCCTGGTACAAGGACGACTACCCCGAGGAAGAGCTCGCCCGCTGGGCCGAGGCCGCCCGCGGAAAGCCCGCCTTCGCCTACTTCAACAACACCGACCTCGGCCACGCGCCGAAAAACGCCCTTCTTTTCCGGAGGCTTTTGTGCCGGTCGTGAAGGAGCACTCGGCGGGCGGCGTGCTGGTCGAGGACGGGAAGGTCTTGCTCATCCGCACCCAAAACCTAAAGGGCGAGGAGGTCTGGACCTTCCCAAAGGGGCTCGTCGAGCCCGGCGAGAGCCCGGAGCGCACCGCCCTCCGCGAGGTCTTCGAGGAGACCGGGTACGAGGCCGAGATCCTGGCCCCCTTGGGCTCGGTGACCTACTGGTTCGTGCGGGACGGCAAGCGGGTGAAGAAGACGGTGGACTGGTTTTTGATGCGCCCCCTCCGCCGGGTCAAGGATCCCGACTGGGAGGTTTTGGACGTGGAATGGGTCCCCCTGGAGGAGGCCGAGAAAAGGCTTCGCTACAAGAGCGACCGGGAGCTCCTCGCCCGGGTGCGGGAGGCCCAGGGTGGCTGATTCGGTCTTCGTCTGGCGCTTTACGCTCCTGCCGGGGCCGGGCCCCCTCCGGGGCGAGCCGGTCGCGATCAAGGACAACCTGGCGGTGGCCGGCCTGCCCACCACCGCGGGTTCAAAGGTGCTCCGAGAGACGGCCCCCGCGCCCCGGCACGCCGCCATCGTCCGGCGGCTGCTACGGGCCGGGGCCCGGATCGTGGGCCGCACCAACATGACCGAGCTCGCCTACTCCGGCCTCGGCCAAAACCCCCACTACGGCACCCCGGATAACCCCCGCTTCCCGGGCCGCCTGCCCGGGGGGTCCTCCTCAGGCTCGGCGGCGGCGGTGGCCCTGGGGAGGGTGCGGCTCGCGGTGGGCACCGACACCGGGGGCTCTGTGCGGATCCCCGCCGCCTTCCAGGGGATCTACGGCATGAAGCCCACGAACGGCCTCTTGCCCACCGAGGGGGTGGTGCCGCTTTCCCCCACCCTCGACATGGTGGGGCCGATGGCGGCGGACCTTCCCGGGCTCTGGCGGCTTTTTTCCGCGCTCCTAGGCCGGCCGAACGAGGCCTTCCCCCGCCCTCCCGGGCGACCCCTCCGCCTGCTCGTGCCCGAGGCGCTGGTCGAGGGGCTCGATCCCGAGGTGGAACGCGCCTTCTTCTCCTGGGTCGCCCGTCTTGAGGGGGCCGGCCACCGGGTGGAGCGGGCGGGGCTTTCGGTCTTCTCCGAGATCCTCGCCCTCTACCGCGCCCACGGCCCCCTCGCCGCCCACGAGGCCTACCGGCTCTGGGGGCCGCTCGCCGAGCGCGAGGGACGGCGGATGGACCCCCGGGTGGTCGAGCGGATCCTCGAGGCCGCCCGCTACGTCGAGGCCGACTACCGCGAGGTGCTGGCGGCGTACCGGGAGTGGCCGCCCAGGTTTTGGCGGGAGGTGGCGGGTTTCGACGCGCTGCTCGCCCCCGCCGTCCCGGTCCTTCCCCCGCCCCGGTCGGTGCTCGAGGACCCCGCTGCCTTCCGCCGGACGAACGCCCGGGTGCTCCGGAACACGATGTTCTTCAACTTCCTAAAGGGCCCGGCGCTCTCCTTCCCCATCGCCCCTGGGGTGGGGGCGATGCTCGCGCTTCCTCCGGGGGCCGACCGGGCGGCCTTCGCCCTCGCCCGGGCCCTCGGCGCGTAGACTGAACCCGTGCGCAAAACCACCCGCAAGCTCGAACCCGGGGAAAAACTCGGCAAGAAGGAGCTTTTGGCCATCGGCGTCGGCGGCATGATCGGCGGCGGCATCTTCTCGGTGCTCGGGCTCACCGTGCTGCTCGCCGGAAACGGCGCCCCCGCCTCATTCCTGGTGGGCACGCTGGTGGCCCTGGTGGCGGGTTATTTCTTCGTCCGCCTCGCGCTCTTTTTTCGCGACGACGGGGGGATCTTCACCTTCGTCCGGGGAGCCTGGCCCGAGCGGCCGGAGTTCTCTGCCCTGGTGGGGTGGGGGCTCCTCGCGATGTACGTGGGCACGCTGGCGCTCTACGCCTACACCTTCGCCGCCTACGGCGCCGATCTCTTGGGCGAGCCCGACCTCCACCTCCTCCGGGTCTTCCTCGCCCTGCTCGTGCTCGCCTTCTTCGTCCTCGTCAACCTCGAGGGGGTGCGGGCGAGCGGGACCACCGAGGACCTGATGGTCTACACCAAGCTCGCGGTGCTCGGGCTCTTCGGCCTGATCGGGCTCTTTCGCGCCGACTTCTCGCGCTTTTCTCCGCCCTTCGATCACGGCATCCTGGCGGTTTTCCTGGGGGCGGCGGTGATCTTCGTGGCCTTTGAGGGGTTCGAACTCGTGGCCAACGCGGTGGAGGAGACCCGCGACCCCGAGCGCGACCTGCCCTTTGGCATCTACGGTTCGATCCTAGTCACCGGCACCGTCTACGTGCTGCTCGCAGTGGTGGCGGTGGGGGCGCTCTCGCCCGCCGAGATCGAGGCGGCGAGCGACTACGCCCTGGCCAAGGTGGCCGAGCCCATTCTGGGCAACGCCGGCCGGCTTTTGATCGCGCTCTCGGCCCTCCTCGCCACCAGCTCGGCGATCAACTCGACGCTCTTTGGGGCCAGCCGGATGATGGCCGAGATGGCAGAGGAGGGCACGCTCCCCCAGATCTTCGCCCGGCGCGACGCCAAGGGTGTGCCCTGGTTCGGGGTGGTGGTGCTGGCGGCGGTGGCCGGGGCCTTCGCGACGCTTGGGACACTCTCCTTGATCGCCGAGTTCTCGAGCCTCACCTTCCTCCTGGTGGTGCTCTTCGTGGTGGTCGCCGGCTACCGCCTGAAGGCACGGGTGGGGATCCCGGCGGGGGTGGCCTTCTTCGGGGTGGCGCTCGTCTTGGTGGTGGCGCTTTCCCTGGTCGGCTACCTGGCCGACCAAAGACCGCACGAGCTCCTTTGGCTCCTCGCCTTCTACCTGGCGCTCGGGGGCGCCGCCACCTACTACCTTAGCCGAGCGCGGGCAAGCGGAAGGCTTGGTCCCTGATCCCCGCCATCGGGTCGCCTGCGGCGCGGAGGCGCTCGAGCACGGTCTTCGGCGTGAAGTCCTCCGGCCGGACCCCGCCCCCTTCCACCTCTTCCCAGGAAAGTGGCGTGCTCACCGGGGCGCCGGGGCGGGCGCGGACGGTGTAGGGGGCGGCGGTGTTGCGGCCGTAGCCGTTTTGGGCGTAGTCGATCTGGACGCCCGGCCCCTCGTGGCTTCGCCCCTTGGGCAGGCGGATGAAGCCGTACTTCGACTCGAGCTCAAGGGCAAAGCTACGGGCCCAGGCGCGGAGGGCGGCGTGGGTCTTCTCCGGCACCAGGGGCACGAGGAGGTGGAGCCCCCGGCCCCCCGAAGTCTTGGGCCAGGCGGAAAGCCCGAGCGCCTCGAGCGCCTCGCGGACGGCGAGGGCCGCCTCCAGAACCCGCGCGAACCCCACCTCCCCGGGGTCGAGGTCAAGCACCAGCCGGTCGGGGCGGTCGAGGGCGGGGAGGCGGGCGTTCCAGGTGTGGAACTCGATCGCCGCCTGGTTGGCGAGCCAGACGAGCTGGGCCTCGTCCTCCACCAGGATCAGGGGGACCCGGCCGGTCTTGGTCTTGGGGTTGTGGAGGACGCGGGGAAACCACGAAGGCGCGTAGTCGGGGAGCTTGCGGCGGAAGAAGCAGTGCCCCCCGATCCCGTCCGGGCACTGGTAGAGGGTGAGGGGCCGGCCCCGGAGGTGGGGCAGCATGAAGGGCGCGACCTCGCGGTAGTAGGCGAGGAGGTCGCCCTTTTTCAGCCCGCTTTCGGGAAAGAAGAGCTTTTCCAGGTTCTTGACCTGGACCTCCCTCCCCGCGAGCCGCCAGCGGGCCTCCATGCCCAAAGGATAAGGTAAGGACGTGGCCGACGCCTTCCGGGCGGTGTGGCAAAACCCCTACGTGCGGGTTTTGGCGGCGACGATCGCGCTTTTGCTCGGGGGCTTCTTCCTGCTTTTGACCTGGCGGGTCTGGCGCCTCCTCTTGGTCGCCGCCCTCCTCGCCGCGCTGGTGCACCCCCTGAAGGCGCGTCTGGTTCGGCTGGGGGCCCCGCGCGCGGTGGCCTACGGGCTGGTGGTGACGGGGCTCTTCCTCGCCCTCGCCCTTTTCTGGGCGGGGCTTTTCGCCGTCGTGGGGCAGCTCGCGGGCTACGCCGGGAACCTGCCCGAGGAGCTCTCCCGGGGCCTTCGCGCCCTTTCGGGGTACTGGGCGCGGGGGGTCGAGCTCGCGCCCGACTGGGCCCGCCCCGCCCTCGTCGCGCTCCCCCGGGAGCTCGGGGCCGAGTTTCGGCGGGCGCTGGCGGAGGGGCTTTTCCACCTCGAGGAATGGCTCCGCTCAGGTGTCATGCCCGCGCTATCGGCGCTCGTGGGCGGGGTGGTGGACTTGG
>WFXV01000209.1 GCA_015490435.1 Thermaceae bacterium | reverse complement strand
GATGTGTATAAGAGACAGCACCGCCCCGCTCCCCACCCTCGCCCGCCGGGCGGGGGCGGCCTGGCTCTCGGCCTCGCCGAGCTGCCAAAGGACCCTTAGCGCCTCCCGGGCCCGGGGGCCGAGCCCGGCGTCCGGGGGGCGGACGGGGACCAGTACCGTCTCTTCGGGAAGCGCCTCCGCCACCCGCTCTTCCAGCACCCCGCCCTCGCGGAGGGCGTCGAGGAGCTCGGCGGGGTAGTCCAGGGCGGGCTGCCAGGCGGCGAGGCGCGCGCGGGTTTCGGGGTCGAGCCCCTCGGGACGCGCCCCGGGCACGAGCCGCACCTCGTGGCGGAGGGGCGCTTCCATGAAGGGGAGGAAATCGGCGACCACCTGCCCCAGGGGGGCGAAGAGGAAGCGGGCCGCCCGGTAGAGGCGCTCGAGCCCGGCGGGGTCCAGAAAGGGCGCGTCTTCGAGGTAGCCGATCGCGTGGCGCAGGGCGTGGCCGTGGGGGGTCTCCTCTTCCCCCACCACCAGCCCCACCCGCACCTCCTTGCGAAAGGGCACCGCCACTCGGTGCCCAAGCCTCGGTTTCTCGCCGTGGGGCGGGAGGTAGGAGAGGGGCTCGAGCGCGAGCGGCAGGGCGACCCGGATCGCCTTCAAGGCCCGCCCTCCAAGAATGCCCGGGGGTCCTGGGGCACCCCCAGCACCCGCACCTCGAAGTGCAGGTGGGGTCCGGTGGAAAGCCCGGTGCTCCCCACCGCGCCTACCTCCTCCCCGGGCCGGACCGCCTCGCCCACGCGCGCCCGGATCTCCGAAAGGTGCTGCAGGATGCTGCACACCCCCCGGCCGTGGGCGAGCACCACGGTCTTGCCCCGCACCGCGAAGTCCTCGGCGAGGACTACCCGCCCCGGGGCAGGGGCGCGGACCGGGGTCCCCGCCGGGGCGGCGAGGTCCATCCCCGCGTGGTAGCCGCCGGGGCGGCCGTTGTAGCGCCGGCGCTCGCCGAAGGGGGCGGAGACCGGCGCCCCGGGGACGGGGCTTCGCCAGGGCCCCCGCCAGCGGGCGGGCCCGGCGGCGCTTTGGCAGGCGGCGAGGATCTTCGCACGCTCCCGGCGGATCTGCTTGCGGTCGAAAAGCCCGGCCTTCTCGCCTTTCAGGACCAGGTCGCGGGTGCCGAACCCGCCCGGCACCACCGCCACCAAAACCCGCCGGTCGTCCAGGAAGAGCCCGTGGAGGCCCGGCGCTGCGGTCGCGCCCACGGGGAGGAGGGCGCGCCCGGCGAGGACCGGGGCAAAGACGCCGTCGAGGCGGACCTTTTCTACCCCTTCCGGGGCCCGCACCCAGACCGGCCGCCCTTGCACCAGGGGGTAGGGCTTGAGCGAAAGCCCCGGGGGCCAGCCCTCGGGCCGCGGGATCACGAGCCTTTGCCCCGCCTGGATGCGGTTCGGGTCCGAAAGGCCGTTCAGCGCGGCGAGCGCCTCCACCGAGACCCCGTAGCGGCGGGCCAGGGAATAGAGCGTCTCGCCGGGCCGGACCACGTGGACCCCTTGGGCCAGCGCCAGGCCGAGCAAGAACACGAGCAAAAGGGCACGCATCCCTCTTCTATAAGGCTACGATGGGCGCGTGCGCCACGCCCTGCTCTTTTCCGGGGCGCTGGTCTACGCCGCCCTTTACGCGCCCCAGCCCCTCCTGCCCGTGATCGAGCGGATCCTCGGCGTGCCTCCGGGGGCCGCCGGTTTGGGGATGGCGGCGCCGATGCTCGGGCTCGTGCTCGGCCCCTGGGGGCTCGCTTTTGGGGTGCGGCCCCGGCGGGCGCTCCTCCTCGGGCTCCTCGGGGTCGGCGGGGGTTCGGTCCTCGCCGGGCTCCTCCCCGGGTTTTGGCCCTTCGTTCTGCTTCGGTTCCTGGTTGGGGTTTCGCTTTCGGCGGTGGCGGTCTTTGGTTTTTCCCTCTTGCCGAAGCTCTTCCAAAGCCCCCAGGCGGTGGCCGCCTTCGTGGCCCTGAACGCGCTCGGGGGGACGCTCGGGCGAAGCGCGGCCGGGGTCTTGGCGGAGGCCTTCGGGGTGCGGGCGGCGCTCATTTTGCTCGGGGCGCTTCCCCTTTTGCTTGTTCCCTTCTTCCTCTCCGGCCGGTTGCCCGAGCCGCCCGCCCCCGAGCGGCCCCGGCCCGCGCGGGCGATGCTGGTGGGGGGCGTGCTGCTTTTTCCCAACCTCTTCCTCGCGAACCTCCTGCCCTACCGGCTCGAGGCGGCGGGGGTGGGCCTCGCCGGCATCGGGGCCTTCTACCTGGCCTACCTCGGCGGGCTCTTCGGGCCCTTCGTCGCCGGGCGCTACGGGGAGGGGGCCGCCCTCGGGCTCGCCCTCGGTGGGGCCGGGCTCTTGCTGACCCCGGCGGCGGGCTTTGGGTTTTTCCTCTTCCTCGCTGGGGTCTTCGGCCTCCACGCCCGCTTCGGCGAGGGGTTCGGCCGGAGGGGGGAGAGCCCCGCCTACGTGAGCGGCTACTACCTCGGGGGGATGCTCGCGGGGCTTTTGTATCCGCCCTTCCTCGCGCTGCCCTTCGCCGCCGCGGTGGGGGTTGCCGCCGCTTTGTTGCTCCTTGGCTACCGGTACAATCCCGGGAAATGCAGCGCCTAGCTTCCTGCCCCCAGGACTGCCCCGACGCCTGCCGGCTCCTCGTCACCGTGGAAGACGGCCGGGTGGTGGCGGTGACCGGCGACCCCGGCCACCCGGTGACCCGGGGGTTCGCCTGCGCCAAGACCACCCGCTACCCCGAGCGGCTCTACGCCGAGGACCGGCCCCTTTACCCCTTGAAGCGGGTGGGGAAGAAGGGCGAGGGGCGCTTCGTCCGGGTCTCCTGGGAAGAGGCCCTGGACGCGATCGCGGCGAGGCTCCGGGAGATTCTCGACGCCTACGGCGGCGAGGCCGTGCTCCGCTACAACTACGCCGGCACCATGGGGCTCATCCAGGGGCGGCGGCCGCTCCTTTTCTTCCGGGCGATCGGCGCCAGCGAGCTCGACGAGACGATCTGCTCCGCCACCGGCGAGGCCGCCTGGGCCGCGATCTACGGGGCCGAAAAGCTCGGGGTGGACCCCGAGGACTTCCCCAAGGCGCGGACGATCGTGCTCTGGGGCGCGAACGTGGTCTCGACGAACAGCCATCTGGTGCCCTTCTTGAAGGAGGCCCGGCGCCGGGCCTCCTTCAAGAAGGGCACCAGATGGCTGTTCGTCGAGACCACGTTCGCG
>WFXV01000208.1 GCA_015490435.1 Thermaceae bacterium | reverse complement strand
GGGGGGCGATCCGCGCCATCGCCTCCCGCGCGCTTTCCGCCGGGTGGAACTGGGCGCCGAGGTTCCTGAGCGGGGCGTAGAACTCGGGGGCGAGCAGGAGGACGAAGAAGGCGGTGGCGTAGTCGAGCCGGGCGTAGAGCAGCCTTAGCCCCACCTCCACCGCCACGATCGCGGTGGAGAGGGTGGCCAGGAGCTCGAGCGCGAGCGCCGAGAGGAAGGCCACCCGGAGGACCGCCAGGGTGGCGATCCGGTGCTCCTCGGCGAGCGACCGGAGGCGGGCCGCGGTGCGGCCGGCGGCCCCCAGCACCCGAAGCACGGCGAGCCCCTTCAGGGCCTCGAAGAAGAACGCCCCGAGGGCAAAGAGCGCCCGCCACTGCCGCCGCGTCACCCCCTCGGCCCAGCTGCCGATCAGGATCATGAAAAGGGGGATCAGGGGCGCGGTCAGAAAGAGCACGAGGGCGCTTACCGGCTCGCGGGTGAGCACCAGGAGGAGGACGCCGAGCGGGACGAAGGCGGCCTCGAACACCGCCGGCAGGTAGCCGCGAAAGAAAGCGTCGACCCTCTCGACCGCGTCCTGCAGGAGGACGGCGAAGGTGCCCGGGGCGGTGGTGGGGCTATGGGGGAGGGCGCGGGCGAGCCCGGTGCGGAGCGCAGCCTTGACCTCCGCCGCGAGCATCTCGGAAAACGCCCCGCCGAGGTAGCGGAAGGCCGCGTGGGCCAGGGCGGCGAGCACCAGGCCTTGGACGATCGGAAGGAGCGCCTCGGGCGGGGCCGCCTCGAGCACCGCCGCGTTCACCCCCTGGGCCAGCAGCCAGGCCCGCAGCACGGCGGCGCCCCCCGCGAGGACGGGAAAGGCGACCGCCGGGACCCAGAGCGCGGGGTGCCGGGTGGCCTCCCGGAAAAGCCGCCCCCGAACCCCGGGGGCGGCCTCGGCCCTTCGCGCTTTGGCCAAACTAGTAGCCCCCCTTCTCCCCGAGGCGGACCCGGCCGCGGAAGACCCAGTAGGTCCAGCCCTGGTAGAGGAGGACGAGCGGGGTGAAGATGAAGGCCACGTAGGTCATCACCCGCAGGGTGTAGGGGCTCGCCGAGGCGTTGTAGACGGTGAGGCTCCACTCGGGGTTCAGGCTCGAGGGCATCACGTAGGGGTAGAGCCCGGAAAAGACCGTGGCGGTGGCAAAGAGCACCCCGAGCCCGGTGGTCCAAAAGGCCAGGGTGTCCTCCCCCTGGTAGCGGAAGAAGGCGCCGAGCAAGAGGCCGAGCGCGGCGAGCAGGGCGAAGAGGTAGGCGAGAAGGTGGCCCTCGCGGCTAAAGAGGCCGTAGCCGTAGCCGCCGAGCACGAAGAGCACCGCCAGGATCACCGCGAGCGGCGCGAGCGCCCGTGCCGCCGCCCGCGCCCGGGGCGCCATCTCCTCGGGGAGCTTCAGGCTGAGGAAGTTCGCCCCGTGGAAGGCGAAGACCGCCGCGGCGGCGATCCCGCCGAGCAGGCCGTAGGGGTTCAAGAGCGTCCAAAAGCTTCCCTGGTAGTTCATGTCGGCGCCGATCGGAACCCCCCGCACCAGGTTGGCCACCGCCACCCCCCAGAGCACGGCTGGGACCAGCGAGCCGAGGAAGATCATCCAGTCCCAGAAGTTCCGCCAGGCGGGGCTATCCACCTTGGAGCGGAACTCAAAGCCCACGCCCCTAAGGATCAGCGCCACCAGCATCAGGAAGAGCGCGAGGTAAAAGCCGGAAAAGAGGGTCGCGTACCACTGGGGGAAGGCGGCGAAGATGGCGCCGCCGGCGGTGATCATCCAGACCTCGTTGCCGTCCCAGACCGGGCCGATGGTCTGGATAACCGCCTTGCGCTCGGCGTCGGTCTTGGCCAGGAAGGGGTGGAGGATGCCGACGCCGTAGTCAAACCCCTCCAGGAAGAAAAACCCCATGAAGAGCACCGCGATCAGGGCAAACCAAAGCGTGTTCAAATCCATCGTCACCGCCTCCTAGTAGCTGAGCGCCGTCTTGGCCTCGGCCTCGGGATCGCCCTTGGCGTACTTGATCAAAAGCCAGACGTCGATCACCCCGAGGACCAGGTAGAGCAGGGTGAAGCCCACCGAGGAAAGCAGCACCATGCCGGCGGAGACCACGCTCTCTGGGGTCACGCCCTGGTAGATGGTGAGGAGGTCCTGCACCATCCAGGGCTGGCGGCCGAACTCGGCGGTCCACCAGCCAGTGGTGTTGCCGATGTAGGGAAGGAGCACGGCCCAAAGGAGCAGGGCCAAAAACCCCTTGGCCTTGGGCAGTCTGTCGCCGGCCTGGAGCAAGAGCCCGATCGTCGCGAGGAGGAGCATCAAGAGCCCGCTCGCCACCATGACCCGGAAGCTCCAGAAGGTGAGCTTGACCGGGGGCACGTAGTTGCCGGGGCCGAAGCGTTCCTCGTACTGCTTTTCGAGCGTCTTGATGCCGGGGAAGACCCGTTTGCCCTCCTCGTTCGCGGGCGCGTGGGTGAGCAGCGAGAGCACCCCGGGGAGCTCGATGACGTTTCGGTTTTCCTGGGCCCTTTCGTCGATGGTGGCGTAGAGGATCCAGGGGGCGGGCTCGGGGAGGTCCTCCCAGATCGCCTCCATGGCGGCGAACTTCATCGGCTGGTGGCGCACCACGAAGTCCGCCTGGTAGTGGCCGACCAGGGCCACCAGGAGGCTGCCGAAAAAGCCCGCGGTGAGACCGATCCGCATCGCCCGGGAAAAGAGCTCGACCCGGTGCTCCCGGAGCAGGTGCCAGGCGGCCACGGCGGCGACGAAGAAGCCGGCGGTGGCCAGGGCGGCGAAGAGGGTGTGGGGGAACTGGAGCCAGACGTGGGGGTTTTTAAAGAGCGCCGGGAAGCTCTCGAGCAGGGCCCGGCCGTTCTCCAGCCGGTAGCCGACCGGGTGCTGCATGAAGGAGTTGGCGATCAGAATCCAGAGCGCCGAGAGGTTCGACCCGATCGCCACCAACCAGATGAAGAGCGCGTGCAGGCCCTTTGGGACCTTGTCCCAGGTGAAGTACCAGACCCCGAGGAAGGTGGACTCCAGGAAGAAGGCGAGCAGCGCCTCGATCGCCAGGGGCACCCCGAAGATGTCGCCCATGAAGCGGGAGTAGCCCGACCAGTTCATGCCGAACTGGAACTCCTGCACCAACCCGGTGACCACCCCCAGGGCGAAGTTGATCATGAAAAGGGTGCCGTAGAACTTGGCGAGCTTCTTGTAGCGGGCGTCCCCGGAGAGGACGTACACCGTCTCCATGTAGGCCACCAGGATCGAAAGGCCGAGCGTCAGGGGGACGAAGAAGAAGTGGTAGGTGGTGGTGCTGGCGAACTGGAACCGGGCGAGGCCGAGTGCGTCCATCGCGATCACCCTAGATACGAATAGTTCGCAATAGGACGAAAGGCCAGGGACATGAATCCTGAGTATTTTTATCTGAATACCTGAACTATTGAACGGGCGTGCAATCCTCGCGTACCCTCGTCTTCCCCCGGGGTTCGGGGGTATAGTGGGCTAAGCCAAGTAGGAGGCGGCTTCGATGCGCTTTTTCGTGGTTGGAGACGTTTCCGTTGACCTCATCTACCTGGTGGACCGGCTCCCCGAGCCCGGGGAAGAGGTCTCCGCGAAGAGGATGCTCTACCGCCCCGGAGGGGCCGCCGCCACCGTGGCGGCCCAGCTCGCGAGCCTGGGGCACACGGTCTTTCTCGCCTCCCGGGTGGGGAGCGGGCCGCTCTCGGCGATCGCGCTGGAGGGGCTGAAGGCCGCCGGGGTGGACCTCCGCTACCTGCAGGAGGACCCCGAGCACCCCACCACCAACGTGCTCGTCTTCCTCTTCCCCGGGGGCGAGCGGAGCATGGTGGCGAGCGTGGGGGCGAGCCGCTACCTGGACGCGGCCGCCTTCAAGCCCCGGATGCTGGACACCATCGACGCGGTGATCGTCTCGGCCTACGCCCTGGTCGGCGGCCCCCAGCGGGAGTACGCCACCAAGGCGATGGCCGCCGCCAAGAAGCGGGAGATTCCGGTCTTCATCGACCTCGGGACCGGGGCCGTGCGCCAGGCTGGGCCCGAGCTCTTGCCCCGGCTTCTCCCCGCCGACTACCTCTTGATGAACCAGGGGGAGCTCCTTGGCCTCACCGGGGCGGACTCGATCAGCGAGGGGCTGGCCGCGCTCCGCCAGGCGGGGATCGCCCGCTCGATCGTCAAGGTGGGGCCGCTCGGGGCGATCGTCGCCACCCCGGAGGAGGAGGCCCTGGTCGAGCCCTACGAGGTTGAGGAGGTGGTGGACACCACCGGCGCCGGCGACGCCTTTACTGCTGGGTTCGTGCACGGGGTGATGGAGGGGCTTCCGCTGCTCGAGGCGGCGCGGCTCGGGAACGTGGCGGGGGCGCTCGCCACCACCGCGGTGGGGGCCCAGGGGAGGCTCGTCACCCCGGAGGACTTCAAAGCCGCGCGAAGTGGCGTCGCGTGAGCTCGAGGAAGCGAAGGCCCGCCCGGCTCGACTTCTCGGGGTGGAACTGGGGGGCGAGGAGGTTTTCCCGGGCGAGGAGGGCGGTGTAGCGGGTGCCCTCGTACTCCGCCTCCCCTTCGGTCTCGGGGACGAGGGGGGCGTAATAGGAGTGGACGAAGTAGAAGTGCCGGCCCTCGAGCTCGGCGAAAGGCGAGCCTGGCTTGAAGAAGACCCGGTTCCACCCCATCTGGGGCACCTTGCGGGCGCGAAAGCGCCGGACCTTCCCGGGGACGAGGCCGAGCCCCGGAGTGCCGGGGGCCTCCTCCGAGCCCTCGAAGAGGAGCTGGAGCCCGACGCAGATCCCGAGGAAGGGGAGGCCGGAGGCGATGTGGCTCCGTACCGCCTCCTCGAAGCCCGAGGCCCGAAAGGCCTCCATCACCTGGCGGAAGTGGCCCTGGCCGGGGAGGACGAGGAGGTCCTGGCCCCGGGCGTCCTTCGGCGAGGCCGAGACCCGCACGTCGAAGCCGCTCGCCTCGAGCGCTTTGGCCACGCTCCGCACGTTCCCCGATCCGTAGTCGATGACGAGGGTTTTCATAAGTAGGGCTTGTGGCTTGTGGCCTGTGGCCTGTGGTTGAAAGAGGATGGTTTTTTCCACGAGCTACAAGCTACTAGCCGCGGGCCTTTCATATTACTTCCTTCGTACTCGGCAGATCCTCCCGGGTGATCCGGGTGGCCTGGTAAAGGGCGCGGGAGAGCGCCTTGGTGCCCGCCTCCAGCACGTGGTGGGCCTCCCGGCCAGCGAGCAGGCGGAGGTGGAGGGTGAGCCGGCCGTGGTTCGCGAAACCCCGGAGGAATTCCCGGAAGTGGTAGGCGTTCACCCCGCCGGGGGCGCCCTCGATCCCGAGCTCCTCGGGGGCGAAGGCGAGGTAGGGCCGGCCCGAGAGGTCGAGGACCGCCTGCACCAGGGTCTCGTCCATGGGCACGGTGGCCTCGCCGAAGCGCTCGATCCCCGCCCGGGAGGCGAGCGCCTTGTCGAGGGCCATGCCCAGGGTGATGCCCACGTCCTCGACCAGGTGGTGGACGTCCACCTCGAGGTCGCCGGCTGCCTCCACGAAGAGGGCGAAGCGCCCGTGGCGGGCGAAGCTTTTTAGGAGGTGGTCGAGGAAGCCGAGACCGGTCTCGACCCGGGCGCTTGGGGGGCCGTCGAGGTCGAGCTCGATCCGGACCTCGGTCTCCTCGGTGACGCGTTCAACCTTGGCCTTCCGCACGTTCTTCCTCCGCCAGTTCGAAAGCCGCCTTCAAGAAGGCGTCGTTTTCCACCGGGGTGCCGATGGTGACGCGGATGCACCCCTCGAGCCCCGGCTGGTTGTCCATCCGGCGCACGAGCACCCCCTTCTTTAAAAGGCCCATAAAGGCCGCCTCGGCGTCGGGGGTGCGGATCAAGAGGAAGTTGGTGTGGCTCTTGTAGACCTGCCAGGTGGGGTGGGCCTTGAGCTCGAGGTAGACCCGTTCCCGCTCCCGGCGGATCTTCTCCACCGTCTCCGCCAGGTAGCCGGGGTTCTCGAGCGCAGCCAGCGCGAACATCGCGGTGGGGGTGGGGATCCTGAAGGGCGGGAGCATCTTCTCGACCTCCCGGGCCACCTCGGGGTCGGCGAGCAGGTAGCCGAGCCGTACCCCGGCGAGGCCCCAGGCCTTGGAGAAGGTGCGGGCGATGACCACGAAGGGGAGCTCCCGGGCGGGTTTCTTGAAGTCGGAGGGGGCGAACTGGTAGTAGGCCTCGTCCAGCACCACCAGCCAGCCGCTCGCGGCCGCCGGCGCCACCACCGACTCCACCACCTCCGGCCCCCAGAAGCGCCCGGTGGGGGCGTGGGGGTTCGGGAAGAAGAAGACCCCCGGCTCCTCCGCGTCCTCGAGGTGGGCCCGGAGGGCGGTGGTGGGGAGCTCGAACTCGGGGCCGAGCGGTACCCCTTCCCAGGGGGTGCCCGCCACCTTGGCCGCCCACTTGTAGAGCGAGAAGGAGGGGACCAGGTCGAGCACCCGCCGGGCGGCGAGCGCCAGGGTGGAGAGCACGACGTTGGACCCGGGGGCGACCACCACCCCCTCCTCGGGCCAGCCCTCGAAGGTGGCGATCGCCCGCTTGATGGGCCCCGCGTCCATCGCGGGGTAGCGATTGAGCGGGGTCTCCTTCAGACGTTCGGCCACCTCGTCCTTGAGCGCCTGGGGGAGGTCGTAGGGGCTTTCGTTCTGGTCGAGCTTGATCGGCGCCTGATGGTGCTCGTAGGGGTAGAAGGGCAGCTCGGCGAGGTGGGGCTTGAAGGCCTTCACGAGGGCAATTCTACCCGAGGTAAAGCCAGGCCGTCGCCGCCAGGCCGCCGGGGAGGGTGGCGAGGGCGTGCAAGAGGCCCATCCGGGGGTGGCCGAGGAGGGCGGCGTAGAGGCTTTTCAGGAGGTCGTTGCTGAGGCCGGCGACGAAGGCGGCGAGGAGGGCGGTCTGGACCCCGATCGCCCCGGCGGCGGCCGACCGGGCCAGCGAGAGGCTGATCGCGTCCACGTCGTGCAGCCCCGCGAGGAGGGCCACCAGGAAGAGCCCCAGCGTGCCCGCGCCCATCGCCGCCGCCACCGCCCAGCGCACCAGGGCGTAGAACCCGGCCCCGAGGAGGGCGAGGTCGAGGCCCAGGGGGTTTTTGAGCTCGAGCTCAGGCGCCCCCTCGGGGGCCCGCCCCACCAGCGCGAGGGCCACCGCGAGGTTCCAGCCGCCCCAAAGAAGAAGCGGCCCGGCGGCCGTGGCCAAGGCGGCCGGGTCCGCGAGCAGGAACCAAAACGCGATCCGGGCCAGCATCAGGGTGGAGGCGAGGGCGGCCGCCCCCGCCCAGAGCGGGATCCGCGCGGGGTCTTCCCGGGCCCGTTGGGCCATCGCCAGGGTGACCGCGGTGGAGGAGACCAGCCCGCCGAAAAGGGCGGCGAGCAGGGTTCCCTCGCGGCCGTAGCGCCGGGCGGCGAGGAACCCGGCGAACTGGATCGCCGCCACCAGGATGACGAAAAGCCCGATCTCCCGCGGGTTCCAGACCCCACCGGGCCCGAGGGGCCGGTCGGGGAGGAGCGGCCAGACCACGCCCAAAAGGAGGAGCAAGAGCACCCCGGCGCCGAACTCCGCGGGGTCAACGCCCCGGGCCCAGGCGTGGAGCGGGCGGAGGAAGGCGAGCAGGCCGGTGAGCAAGAGGGCGCCGAAGAGGGCCTCCGCCACCCGGCCGCCGCCCGCCAGGGCGCCGAGGGCGTAGGTGGCGAGGGCCGCCACCTCGCTGGTGGCCCCGGGCTCCTTGGCCAGCGACCACACCGCGAGGGCTCCCAAGGCTAAAAGCCCCGCTGCGAGGGGCACGGGCTCCCCCAGGAGGCCGAGCGCGCCCCCGAGAAGCCCGATGGCGGCGTAGGTGCGGAGCCCGCCGAGCCAGCCGAGCTCCCGCTCGGTGCGGGCGTGCTCTCGCTCGAAGCCGACCAAGAAGCCCACCGCGGTGGCGGCGAGGAGCCGCCAGAGGCTTTCCTCCACGGTCCTAGCTTAAAAAACCCCGGGGCGGCGTGCCCCGGGGCGGCCCTCAGGCCCGGGCCACCGCCCGGGCCTCCTTCTTCCGGGTTCGGCGGGGCTTTTTCGCCCGGGCCTCAAGCGCCTCAAGCCCCCCGACGATGGCGAGGTCGAGGACCTCGTCGAGGTTTTCCACGAAGTGGAAGGTCATGTCCTTCTGCAGGTGGCGGGGGATGTCCTTGAGGTCGGGCTCGTTCTGCTTCGGCAGGATGACCTCGCGGATCCCCGCCCGCCGGGCGCCGAGGACCTTTTCCCGCACCCCGCCGATGGGGAGGACCCGGCCGGTCAGGGTGATCTCGCCGGTCATGGCGATGTCGTGGCGCACCGGGACCTCGGTGAGGGCGCTGACCAGCGCGCTCGTGATCGCCACCCCGGCGGAGGGGCCCTCCTTGGGGATGGCGCCGGCGGGGACGTGGATGTGGATGTCGGACTTCTCGAACTTCTCCAGCGGGATGCCGAAGCGCTCGGCGTTCTTCTTGGCGTAGGTGAGGGCGGCGCGGGCCGACTCCTTCATCACGTCGCCGAGCTGGCCGGTGAGGATGAGCTGGCCCTTGCCCGGCATCACGCTGACCTCGACGAACATGATGTCGCCGCCCACGGGGGTGTAGTACATCCCGGTGGCCACGCCCACCTGGGGCTCCCGGGCCTCGGTCTCGGGGAGGTAGCGGGGCGGGCCGAGGTATTTTTCGAGGTCCTTTTCCGTGATGCGGATCCGCTTCTTGCCCTCCTCCAGGATGCGCCGGGCGGCCTTTCGGAGGAGGCTCCCGATCTCCCGCTCGAGGTTACGGACGCCGGCCTCCCGGGTGTAGTGGGTGATCAGGCGGCGCAGCGCGGCGTCGGTGATCTTGACCTGCCGCTCGGTGAGCCCGTTCTCCTTGAGCTGCCGGGGCAGGAGATAGCGCTTCGCGATCTGGAGCTTTTCGTCCTCGAGGTAGGAGGTGAACTCGATCAGCTCCATCCGGTCCATGAGGGGCGCCGGGATCAGCTGCGGGAAGTTCGCGGTGGCGATGAACATCACCTCGGAGAGGTCGAAGGGCACCCCCAGGTAGTGGTCGACGAACTCCTTGTTCTGGGCGGGGTCGAGGACCTCCAAAAGGGCCGCCGCCGGGTCGCCCTGGAAGCTCTGGCCCATCTTGTCCACCTCGTCGAGCAGGAAGACCGGGTTCTTGGTGCCCGCCTGGCGCAGGCCCTGGATGATGCGGCCGGGCATGGCGCCAATGTAGGTGCGCCGGTGGCCGCGGATGTCGGACTCGTCGCGGGCGCCGCCCAGGGAGACGCGGACGTACTTGCGGCCGAGGGCCCGGGCGATCGACTTCGCGATCGAGGTCTTGCCCACGCCGGGGGGACCGACGAAGAGCAGGATCGGGCCCTTGTTGACCTCCTCCTCGGGGATCTCGCCGCGTTTCGCCCGCTCGGCCTTGAGCTTCCGGACCGCCAGGTACTCGAGCACCCGGTCCTTGACCTTCTCCAGGCCGTAGTGGTCCTCGTCCAGGATCTTCTTGGCCCGCTCGATGTCGAGGTTGTCCTCGGTGCGCTTGTTCCAGGGCAGGTTGACGATCCAGTCGAGGTAGGTGCGGATCACCGCCGCCTCGGCGGAGTCGGGGTGCATCCGGGAGAGGCGATTGAGCTCGCGCTCGGCCTCCTTGCGGACGGCCTCGGGGAGGTTCAGGGCCTCGATCTTCTTGCGGAACTCCTCGACCTCCTCCTCGCCCTCCTCGCCGTGGAGCTCGCGCTGGATCGCCTTCATCTGCTCGCGAAGGAAGTACTCCCGCTGGTTCCTGTCGATCTCCTCCTTGACCTGCTGCTGGATGCGGCGCTGGGTCTCGATGAGCTCGAGCTCGGTGTTGAGGAGCGCGAGCACCCTCTTGAGCCGCTCGGCGACGGTGGGGAGCTCGAGGATCTTCTGCTTGTCCTCGAGCTTGAAGTCCATGTGGAAGGCGATGTAGTCGGCGAGCTGGGCGGGGTCCTCGAGGTTCTGGATGAACTGGGCGACGTCGGGGGCGACGTACTTGCCCTCCTTCAAGAGCTCGGAGAAGCGCTCCTTGACCTCGCGGTAGAGCGCCTTGACCTCGATCTCGTTGCCGAGCTCGTCCTTGAGCGCCTCGACCTCGGCCTCAAGGTGGCCGTCCGCCCGCTCGAACTTCTTCACCCGGGCCCGGGCGAAGCACTGCACCAGGACCTGCACCGAGCCGTCGGGATTTTTGCGCATCCGGAGGATGTTGCAGACGGTCCCGGTGGTGAAGAGGTCGTCGGGACCGGGTTCCTCCACCTCCTTGTCGCGCTGGGCTACGATCAAAACCACCCGGTCGCGCTCGAGCGCGGCGTCGATCGCGTTCACGCTCAGCTTGCGGCCGGCGTCGATCGGCATCACCATCGTGGGGTAGATGACCGACCCCCGGACCGGCACGACCGGGACTTTTTCGGGGACGTTCATGGCTTCCCTCCTCTCGTCCATCATGAGTCTACCGCTATCAATTTTAGTGAATATTTGGCGCTTGGTCTAGGGGGAAGCCAGTTCAAAGAGCCGGGCGAGGGCGAGGGGGGTGTTGGAGGTGATCTGGTCCACTCCCGCCCGAAGGAGCCTTAGGAGCTTTTCCCGGGCGTTTTCCTCGCTCGCGTCCAGGGTCCAGACGTCCACCGCCACCCCCGGGTGCAGCCGGTGGAGGTGCTCGATGGGGTTGAAGCCGTCGTCGAGGGCCTTGAGGACGAACTCCTTCCTCAGGTAGAACTCCCGGACGCCGGGGACCAGGTAGCTGGTCGCCTCCAGCCGGTCGGCGAGGTAGCGGGGGGTGGGCAGGACCTTGCGGTAGCCGAGGGGGTGGTCGTCGAGGTAGCCGTAGGCGTTGGTGCGGACCGGGAGCCGCAAAAACTCGCCCACCGGCACGTCGAGGTGGAAGGCGGGGTCGAAGCCGAGCTCGAGCTCTGGCGCGACCCGCCTGAGCGTCCTCAGGTTCCAGTCGGCGAGACATCCCACCACCACCTCGACCCCGTTCTTGCCGAGGAGGGGCTTTAGGGTCTGGTAGAGCCAGTCGGCCTCCTCCTCAGAGAGCGGCACCGTCTCCTTGAGGTCCACCTGGACCTTGAGCGGCCCCTCGGCCTCCTTCAAGACCGCCACCGCTTCGGCCAGGGTGGCCACCCGCTCGTGGGAGCCCCGGAGGTGGAGCCGCTTGATCTCGGTGTGGGTGGCGAGCCGCACCGGCCCCACCCCGGTGGTTTCGCGCTCGAGGTGGGGGTCGTGGAGGAGGATGTAGACCCCGTCCAGGGTGATGCCCACGTCGAACTCGATGGCCCGTGCCCCCCGCGCGATCAGCTCCTTGATCGCCGAGAGGGCGTTCGGGGGGTGGTGGCGCTCCCCGGTCTGGGCCCGGTGGTACTTCAGCAAAACCCGGCGGTTCTGGTACTCGAGGTGGGTCGGCAAGGGCTGCATCGCGGGCCTCACTCGGGGCCGATTCTACGCCCGGTCTCGTCGAAGAAGTGAAGCTCCTTGGGCTCGGGGAAGACGATCCCCACCTCGCTCCCCATCTCCGGGCGCTCGCCCTCGGGCAGGAGGACCTGGAGCCGCACCCCCGCCACCTCGGCCACCACCAGGACCTCGCGGCCCAGCGGCTCGACCACCAGCACCCGGGCCGGGTGCCCGCCCTCGCCCAGGGCGAGGTGCTCGGGCCGCACCCCGAGCCAGCCCTTCCCGGTGGGGGCGCCGGGGATGGGGATCCGGAGCTCGCCTGCGCGGAAGCCGTCGCCGGTAAACGTGCCCTCGATCAGGTTCATCGGTGGCGAGCCCACGAACCCGGCGACGAAGGTGTTCTTGGGCCGGTGGTAGAGGACCTCGGGGGTGTCGTACTGCTGCAGCTCGCCCATGGAGAAGACCGCCACCCGGTCGGCCATCGCCAGCGCCTCGGCCTGGTCGTGGGTGACCAGGATGGCGGTGACCCCGAGGTCGCGCTGGAGCCTCCGGATCTCGGCCCGGGCCGAGAGGCGGATCTGGGCGTCGAGGTTGGAAAGGGGCTCGTCGAGGAGCAGGACCTGGGGCTCCTTGACGAGCGCCCGGGCGAGCGCCGCCCGCTGCTGCTGGCCGCCCGAGACCTGGGCGGGCTTGCGCTCCAGGATGTGCCCGATCCCGAGGAGGTCGGCGGTCTTTTGGACCCGCTCTTTTACCTCGGCGTCGGGCACGCGCTTTAAGCGCAGGGGGAAGGCGATGTTCTCGAAGAGGGTGAGGTGGGGGTAGAGGGCGTAGGACTGGAAGACCATGCCCACGTCCCGGTCCCGGGGGTGGAGGTGGTCCACCCGGCGGTCGCCGAAGTAGACGGCGCCGGTGGTGGGCCGGTAGATGCCGGCGATCATCAAGAGGGTTGTGGTCTTGCCGCAACCCGAGGGCCCGAGGAAGGCGACGAGCTCCCCGGCCCCGATCTCGAGGTCGAGCCGCTTCACCGCCTCGACCTTGCCGAACCGCTTGGAAAGCCCCTCGAGGCGGACCGGAATGCCCCGTTTCATCCCTTCACCCCTCCCGAGTAGATGTTGAGGAGGTACCGCTGGCCGAGCAGGAAGAGCAGCAGCACGGGGGCGGCGTAGAAGAGGCCCACCGCCGCCATCAGTCCGTAGTCCACGAAGGCCTCCCGCATGAAGCTCTGCATGTAGAGCGCGAGCGTCCAGCTCTTACCCGAGACGATGAAGGTAAAGGGCAGGATGAACTCGCCCCAGGCCGAAAGCAGCGCGAAGGTGCCGAGCGCCAGGATCCCCGGCCGCACGAGCGGCAGCGCCACCTTCCAAAACACCGTCCAGCGGCTCGCCCCGTCCACCAGCGCGGCCATCTCCATGTCCCAGGAGAGCTGGTCGAAGAATCCCTTCATCAGCCAGATGCCGAGGGGGAGCTCGAGCGAGGCCTTGACCAGGATCACCCCGATCAGGGTGTCGAAGAGCCCGAGCACCCGGAGGATGTAGTAGATCGCAATCAGGAGACTCACCGCCGGGAAGGCGTGGAGCACCAGGATCATCCCAAGGTAGGGGGTGCGGAAGGGGAACTTCATCCGGCTGATGGCGTAGGCCGCCATCGAGGCGATCAGGACCTCGAGGGTGGCCACTGCGGCAGCGAAGAGGATCGAGTTCTTGAGCGCCACCCAGATCGAGGGCCGGCCCCCCACCGAGCCCTCGGTGAGGAAGCGCCAGTTCTCCGGCGAGAAGTCCCCCACCGGGCGGAGCCCGTGGACCTGGTCAAAGAGCGCGGTGAGGAAGAGCCAAAGCAGCCCCACGCCGATGGGCAGCGTGATGAGCGCGAGGACGAGGAGCCAAAGCGGCCAGTTCTTGGGCAATAGCGGCATCGCGTCCCCCTAGTAGATCTCGATCTTGGGCTCGGTGACGAGCGCTTTGAAGTTGAAGATCTTCAGGTAGAAGAGGCTCACCACCACGCCGATCACCACCAACACCGCGGCCATCGCCGCCCCCAGGCCGAACTCGACGTTGCCGAAGTAGTTGGAAAGCGCCAGGTGGTAGGCCCTAAGCGACCAGACCTCGGTGGTGTAAAAGCCCGGGCCGCCGTCGGTGAGAAGCAGGATGTACTCGAACGAGGTGAGGAGCGAGAGGGTCTGGTAGGCGGTGACGAAGAGGATCGGCCAGGCGAGCATGGGCAGCACCACCCTTCGGATCGTCTGCCAGGTGGTGGCTCCGTCCACCGCGGCGGCGTAGAAGAGCTCGCGGGAGATCGAGCGGATCGCCGAGGTGAAGATCAGCATCCCGAAGCTCGCGCCCACGAAGCCGTTGGCCAGGATCACCACCGTCCAGGGGGCGGCCACCAGCCAGTTCTTGGAAACCCCCAGGATGTCGGAGACGAGCCCCATCGGGGCTTCGGCGAGCAGACCCTGCCAGATGAAGACGTAGACCACCGGGGGCAGGATCCGGGGAAGGAGCCAAAGCGCCCGGAAGGGATCGCCGTACCGCTCGGGGACGAGGCTCGTAAGGAGCGCGAGCAAGAGCCCCATCCCCACGTTGAAGGCGAGGGTGAGGGCGACGTACTTGACGGTGTTCAAAAAGATCTTTTTGAGGAAGGGGTCCGCGAGTAGGTCCTGGTAGTTCTTAAGCCCCACCCAGCTTGGGTTTTTGAAGGTGGTGGTGGAGAGGTCGGTGAAGGAGAGGAGGATCGTCGCCACCACCGGGGTAAAGAAAAAGAGCAGGATCAAGAGGGTGGCCGGGCTCAAAAAGAGGAAGGGCGTGAGGTAGCGCCGCATCTCGGGCCTTTCCAAAAGGGCCCCCGGCGAGCCGCCGGGGGCCCAGGGCGGTTTACTTGATCATCACCTGGTCCTTGAGCGCCCGCTTCATCTCGGCCGCGACCACGCGGACCGCCTCCTCCGGGCTCACCTGGCCGGACTCCACCGCGCTGACGCCGCGGTAGAGGGCGTCCTGCCACTTGGGGAAGTCGGGGTGCTGGGGCGCGAAGGTGGTGTAGTTGAGGAGGTAGCTGACCTCGCGGATGAAGCGGTCGCCGGTGAGGCTGGCGGTGGCCTGGAGCACCGGCAGGTGGCCGGAGCCTACCGCGTGGCGGGCGTCGAGGTCGGGCATCATCACGAAGGCGAGGATCTTGGCGGCGAGCTCCTTGTGCTTGGAGTTCGCGCTCACCATGTAGGCCTGCGGGTTAGAGAGGGTGATCGGCTTGCCGCCCTTCTTGTAGGCGGGCTGCGGCGCGAAGCCGAAGTTCTGCCAGAGCCAGTCCTCGCCGCCCTTGTCCTTCACCCACTGGGTCTTCCACTCGGCCCAGTTCCAGGTGCCGCCGGAGAAGAAGAGCACCTTGCCGGAGGTGACGTTCTCGTGGAAGCGGC
The DNA here is from genome assembly GCA_015490435.1 of Thermaceae bacterium. Lineage (GTDB taxonomy): Bacteria > Deinococcota > Deinococci > Deinococcales > Marinithermaceae > WFXV01. The sequence continues at coordinate 15,286 of WFXV01000208.1, read as the reverse complement.
TCCAGTTGCCGTCGAGCCGGTCCTTCTCCAGGACACCGGCGTCCACCGCCTTCTTGAGCCAGGTGAAGTAGCGGAGCGCCGCTTGTTGGTCGAAGACCAGCTTGCCAGTGGCCTCGTCGTAGGAGGTGCCGCCGAAGGCGCGGTACCACATGTGGAAGTCGGGGCCGTTCTTGGGCCGGTGGTAGTAGCCCTTGCCCCGCTCGATCACGCCCTTATCGAGGGCCTCCTTGGCCACCGCCAGCATGTCGTCCCAGGTAAACTCGCCCCGCTCGATCATCTTGGGCAGCTCGGCGATCTTGGCGTCGGACCAGCCGAGCTTTTTGAGCAGGGTCTTGTTGAAGTAGAGCGGCCGGGCCTCGGTGTCCTGGGGTACGCCGAAGACCTCGCCCTTGAAGGTCACCGCGTTCCAGAGGGTGGGGAAGACATCCTTGAAGGTGCCGTACTTGCTGGTTTCGGCGGTGATCGGGGCGATGTAGCCGGCGGTAGCCCAGACCCCGATCAGCGGCGCCGCCGAGGCCTGCACGATGTCGGGGGCCTCGCCCGACTGGAAGGCGAGCAAGACGCGGCGGAGGTAGGGATCCCAGTCGGTGGTGTCGAAGTCGCCCTCGAGCTTGACCCGGTAGTCGGCCCCCTCGATCTCGAGGAGGGCATTCAGCCGCTCCACCGCGGCCTCGAGGTTTTTCAGCCGGGTGATCGAGGGGTCGTCGGGGCCGATCGTCCAAGCCTTGAGGGTGATCGTCTTCTGCGCTAGGGCCAGTCCGAAGAAGAGTACTGCTGCCAGTACGTACCTGCCTGCCTTCATATCCACCAACCTCCCTTCCTTCCTTTCTCAAGCAGGGCCCGCCTTCCCCGGGTCCGGGTGGACCACGGTCAAGGACAGGCCTTGCTCGCGGAACCGATCCACGAAGCCGGCGGGGGCGCCGGCGTCGGTAATGAGTTCGTCGACCTCCTCCAGTTTAGCAAAGCGGGCGAGGGTGGCGTGGCCGAGCTTGGTGCTGTCGGCGAGGACGATCCGGGTCCGGGCCGAGAGCAGCATCACCCGCTTGGTCTGGGCCTCGATGGGGTTCGGGGTGGTGTAGCCCTTTTCCAGGCTGACCCCGGTGGCGCCGAGAAAGGCCTTGTCCACGTGGAAGCCCTCGATCGCGGCCACCGCCACCGGGCCGATCAGCGCCCCCGAGTGGTGGCGAACGGTGCCGCCGGTGAGGACGAGCTCGAAGGGGGTGCCGGCGAGCTCGAGGGCGATGGGCACCGAGTTGGTCACCACGAAGAGGCGGGAAAAGCGCTTTTTGAGGGCCTGGGCCAGCGCCAGCGTGGTGGTGCCCGCGTCCAGCAGGATGGCGTCGTTTTCCTCGATGCGGGCGAGGGCTTCCTCGGCGATCGCGCGTTTCTGGGCGATCTGGCGGTGGCGCTTTTCCTCGAAGGAGGGGTTGAAGAGCGCCCGGGGGCGGCGGAGGGCCCCGCCGTGGACCCGCTTCAAGAGCCCCTCGGCCTCGAGCGCAGCCAGGTCCTTGCGCACCGTGACCTCGCTCACCCCGAAGGCGCGGGCGAGCTCGGCGGCGCGGACCGCCCCGCGCTCGGAGAGGAGATCGAGGATGCGGGCCCGCCGCTCGGCCGCGTTCACCGCCGCTTCCCCCCGATCGGGAGCGGGATCGCCCGCCCCGTCCAGTCCTCGCGCATCCAGGCCCACTCGGGGTCGTCCACCACCCGGGTGGTGCGCTCGTCGCCGGCGAGGTAGTTGAGGTAGTAGACGTTGGAGCCGGGAGCCGCCGCCACCGGGTGGTAGCCCCGGGGCACGAGCACCGCCTCGCCGTCTTGGACCCGGATCGTCTCGTCCAGGTCCTCGGCGAAGACCCGCTGGACGGCCCAGCCGTTTTTGGGCTCGATTTGGTAGTAGTAGACCTCCTCGAGGTAGGGGGAGCCAAGCCGCCCGTCGTGGCGGTGGGGCGGCCAGGAGGACCAGTTGCCGCTCGGGGTGTAGACCTCGAAGAGGAGGAGGCGCTCGGCGGGGAGCGGGGGCGCGAGCACGTGGCTGATCTGCCGGGTGCAGTTGGCCCCGCCGCGGATCTCCACCGGGATCTCATCGGGCAGGATCCGCCGGGGCGGGAGCTTCCCCTCGGCGGGGGCGCTTCCCACCGCGAAGGCGAAGGCGTCCAGGGCTTCTACCTCGATCGGGGTGCCGGGCGGGGCGTAGAAGACCTCGGGGAGCTCGGCGAAGACGCTTTCTCGGCTAGTTTCGAAGACCGCGTCCCCGAGGCGGATCCGGGCCCGGCCGGAAAGGGGCACGAGCGCCGTCTCCTCGCCCGCCTTTTGGTAGCGGTAGCGGCCGCCGGGGCTGAGCTCGAGGGCGAAAAAGCTCAGGTACTTCCAGCCCGCGCTCTCCGGCGTCACCGCGATCTTGACCTCGGCGCCTCCCGGTTTCAAGAGCAGTTCAGGCATCCTGCACCTCCGAGATCGCGACCGGCCGGCCCTCGCGGTGGCTCTTCGTCGCCGCCAGGGCGATCTTTAGCGCGGCGAGGGCGTCCTCGGGGCCGGGGGTCGGCGTCCGGCCCGAAAGCACCGCTTCTACGAAGGCCTCGAGCTCGGCCCGGTAGGCCTCCTTGAAGCGGTCCATGAAGAAGTGGTAGTGGTCGGCCTCGAACCCGCCCTCCCGGAAGCGCCAGGTGGGGGTCTTGGGTACCGCGTCCACCACCACCTTGCCGCCCTCGCCGAAGACCTCGGTGCGGATGTCGTAGCCGTAGACCGACCGGCGGCTGTTTTCCACCACGCCCTGGGCCCCGTTCTCGAAGAAGAGCAGGGTGATCGCGGTGTCCACGTCGCCGATTCGGCCGATCTCGGGGTCCACCCGGACCGCACCAAAGGCCTGGACCCGCGCCACCTCGCCCACCAGGAAGCGGGCCAGGTCGTAGTCGTGGATCGCCATGTCGAGGAAAAGCCCGCCGCTTTTTTCCAGGTAGGAAAGCGGGGGCGGGGCGGGATCGCGCCCCACCGCCCGGAACTGGTCCACCCGGCCCACCGCGCCCTCGTCGAGGAGCCTTCGGGCGCGGACATAGGCGGGGTCGTAGCGGCGCTGGAAGCCGATCTGGAAGGGCACCCCGGCCTCCCTTACCGCGGCCAGCGCCCGCTCGGTCTCGGCAAGGGTGAGGGCCACCGGTTTTTCGGCGAAGATCGCTTTTTTCGCCTTCGCGGCGGCCTCGATCAGGGCCGCGTGGGTGTTGGTGGGGGTGACGATCACCACCGCCTCGACCGCGGGGTCGGCGATCGCCGCCTCGGCCTCGGCGTAGGCCCGCTCGGCCCGGGCGAGGAAGCGGGCTTCTTCCCGGGCCTCTTTTTGGGGGTCGGCGACCGCCACCACCTGGGCCTCGGGGATGCCGGCGAGGGCCTTCGCGTGCTCCTTGCCCATGCGGCCGGCGCCTAGGAGGGCGATGCCGAGACGTTTCATCCTTTCACCTCCTTTAGGACCCGCTCAGCCACCCGGCGGGGGGAGAGGCCGTAGTGGTCGAGCAGCCAATCGTTGGGGGCGGACTCGCCCCAGACGTCGGGGATCCCGATCCGGACCACGGGCTTCGGGTCGTGCGCGCCGAGCACCTCGGCCACGAGCCCCCCGAGCCCGCCGTAGATCGAGTGCTCCTCGGCGGTGAATACCTTGGGGTAGGGCCGAAGCTTATTCACCAGTTCTTCCTCGTCCAAGGGCTTGATCGCGCCCGCGTGGTAGACCCCGGCCTCGATTCCCTCGGCCGAAAGAAGCCGGGCGGCCTCGAGGAGCCGGGCGCTTTGCACCCCGGTGCCCACCAGGGCGAGGTCGCGGCCGGGCTTGAGCTCGAGCACCCTTCCGGGCTCGAACCGGTAATCCTCGGGGAGCACCACCGGGCTCGGGTCCCGGGTGAGCCGGAGGTAGACCGGCCCCTCGTGGGCGGTGGCCCAGTGCATCATCGCCCGGGCCTCGACCGCGTCCAAGGGCGCGAGCACCACCATCTCCGGCATCGCCCGGACGATCGCCAGGTCCTCGACGTCCTGGTGGGTCTTGCCGGTGTAGCCGGTGAGGAGCCCGGAGTAGGCGGCGCCGATCTTGACGTTGGCCTTGGTCTGGGCCACCAGCATCCGCAGGGGATCCGCCGCCCGGTGGGTGAAGAAGACGGTGAACGAGGAGAGCCAGGGAATGAAGCCGAGGTGGGCGAGCCCCGCTGCCACCCCGACCATGTTCTGCTCCGCGATCCCCATCTCGAGGAAGCGGTCGGGGAAGGCGGCCTCGAACTTGTCGGCCTTGGTGGAGTTGGCGAGGTCGCCGTCCAAGACGAGCAGGTTGGGGTAGGCCTCGCCGAGCTCCACCAGGGTCTCGCCGAAGACCTCCCGGAGCGCGACTTCCCTCATAGCGGCACCTCCTCGGGGGAAAGGCCGAGCTCCTCGATCGCCCGGCGCACGTCCTCCTCGCTCGGGACCTTGGAGTGCCAGGCGTGCTTCCCCCCGGTGAAGGAAAGGCCCTTGCCCTTCAGGGTGTAGGCGACGATCGCGGTGGGGCGGGGGCCCCTCGCCTCCTTCCTCGCGAGCGTGAGGGCGGCGAGGATCTCGTCGAAGTCGTGGCCGTCGATCTCGATCACCCGCCAGTCGAAGGCGGCGAAGAGCCGCGCCGGCGGCAGCCCCTCCCAGGGGTCCTTCCGGTCCCCGCGGCCGGCCCCCCGCCAGCCGTACTGCTGCAGCCCGTTGTAGTCGAGGATGGCGGTGAGGTTGCCGAGCTCGTAGCGGCGGGCGGTGTGCACCGCCTCCCAGACCATCCCCTCCTGGAGCTCGCCGTCGCCTAAAAGCACGAAGGTGTGGAAGTCTTTGCCGAGGCGCCGCGCGCCCAAAGCGTAGCCCACCCCGGGGGAAAGCCCCTGGCCGAGCGAGCCCGAGGACATGTCGAGTCCCGGGAGCCGGGTCATGTCCGGGTGGCCCTGGAGGCGCGAGCCGCCCTTGTCGAAGGTGAGGAGCTCCTCCAAGGGGAAAAATCCCCGGAGCGCCATTACCGCGTAGAGCCCGACGGCGGCGTGGCCCTTGGAGAGGATGAAGCGGTCGCGATCTTCCCAGGTGGGGTTTTTCGGGTCGATCCGGAGGGCCTTGAAGTAAAGCGCCACCAAGAGCTCCACCGCCGAAAGCGGCCCTCCGATGTGCCCCGCCCCCGAGTGCTGGACGGTGCGCAGGATGAGGTAGCGCACCTTTTTGGCGATGCGTTCGAGCTCTTGTCTTTCGGCCTCGGAGAGGATCATGCGCTCACCCCCAGCTTGCTGAGCACCGCTTCGGTGACCTCGCGGGTGGTGGCGGTGCCCCCGAGGTCGGGGGTCTTGACCCGGCCCTCGGCGGTCACCGCCTCGACGGCTTCCATGAGCTCCCGGGCGGCCTCGGCCTCGCCCAAGAACTCGAGCATCATCGCCCCCGCCCAGAAGGTGGCGATGGGGTTCGCGATCCCCTTGCCGGCGATGTCCGGGGCCGAGCCGTGCACCGGCTCGAACATCGAGGGGTAGCGCCGCTCGGGGTTCAGGTTGGCGCTCGCCGGGATGCCGAGGCTCCCCTGGAGGGCGCCGGCGAGGTCGGTGAGCAGGTCCCCGAGCAGGTTGGTGGCGAGGATCACGTCGAAGGCCAGGGGGTCCTTTACCATCGCCGCTGCCAGCGCGTCGGCGTGCATGAAGCGGAGGTTCACCTCTGGGTAGTCCCGGGCCACCTCCCGGATCACCCGGTCCCAGAAGACGAGGCCGTGCTGCAGCGCGTTCGACTTGGTGGCGACGACCAGGTTTCGGCGCCGGGCGCGGGCGCGCTCGAGGGCGTAGCGGGCGATCCGCTCGGTGCCCCGCCGGGTGAAGATCGCGGTCTGGACCGCGACCTCGTCCGCGAGCACGCCGCCGGCGCCGGCGTACTCCCCCTCGGCGTTCTCCCGCACCACCTCGAAGTCGAAGGGCGGGTCCCCTTTGAGCGGGGTGGGCACCCCTCTTAGCGCCCGGGCCGGCCGCAGGTTCACGTAGAGGTCGAAGCGCTGGCGCAGGGGGATGAGGAGACCCCGGAGGGTGACGTGGTCGGGGGCCTTCCGGGGGTCGCCGACCGCGCCCAGGTAGATCGCGTCGTGCTTTTGGAGGGCGGCGAAACCCTCCTCCGGGATCATCACCCCGTGGGCCACGTAGTAGTCGGTGCCGTAGGGGTACTCAGTGAAGTCGAGGAAAAAGCCGTGCCGGCGGGCGAGGGACGCTAGGACGCGCACCCCCTCCGGGATCACCTCTTTGCCGATCCCGTCCCCGGGGATGAGGGCGATGCTATAGCGCCGCGTCATGGCCGAGCTCCCTGAGCAGGGCTTCGAGGCGCGCGCGGTTTTCCCGGGCGGTCTCGGTGGGGTCTTTCGGGGTGGTGTCCTGCTCGATTACCGCCCAGCCGTCGTAGCCGCTTTCCAGGATCTTTCGGAGGACTTCCTTGAGCGGCACCATCCCCTCGCCGAGGGGGGCGAAGATGTAGTGGCGGAGGGCGTCTTCGAAGCTCCATCCCTCGGCCCGGGCCCGGGCGAGCACGGCCGGGTCCACGTCCTTTAGGTGCAGGTAGCGGACCCGGGGGGCGAAGCGGGAAAGCAGCGCGAGCAGGTCGCCGCCGCCGTAGACCAGGTGGCCGGTGTCCAGACACCAGCCCACCCGGTCGGGGTCGGTGGCCTCGAGCAGGCGGGCGATCTCCTCCCCGGTCTCGACGTAGGTGCCCACGTGGTTGTGGAAGACGAGCGCCATCCCGAGTTCCTCGAGCCGTTCGGCGAGGGCCTCGAGCCCCTCGGCGAGGGCGGCGAGCTGTTCCTCGGTGAGGGCGAGCTCCGGGCCGACGTAGCCGGCTGCGGCCCGGCGGGCGGGGTCGCCGGCGTCGGCCACCACCAGGTGCCGCGCGCCGAGCGCGTGGAGGAAGCGGGCTTTTTCCAGCGCCCGGGCGATCTCGGCCGGGTGGCGGCTTGGGTCCTTGAGCTCGAGGGCGACGAAGGCGCCAACCAGGCGGATGCCGCGGGCCTCGAGGTCGGCCTTCAGCCGCTCGGGGTCCTCGGGGAGGCTTTTTGACCATTCGATGGCCCGGTAGCCCGCCCTTTGGATCTCGTCCAGGATTTTGGGGTAGGGGATCCAGGGGCGGTAGTCGGGGACGTCCTCGTTGTTCCAGTTGATGGGGCTGGTGGCGATCTTCATGCTTCCTCCGCCGGGGGGAAGACCGGGCGCTGGCGGCGCCGGGCCTCCTGGTAGGCCTTCCTCGCCTCGTTCACGCTCTCGAACGCGCTGGTCTCGGGTACCGGCACGTCCCACCAGCCCTCGAAGCTGGGGACGCGGGCCTCGGGGTCGACCTCGGCCACCACCAGCCGGACGCCGGAGGCCTTCCGGGCTTCCCTGAGGGCGGCCTCGAGCTCAGCCGCCGTCTTTGCCCGCCAGGTCTTCGCCCCCATGCTGGCAGCGTGGGCGGCGAAGTCCACCGGGACCACCGGCCCGTCCAGGAGGCCGGTCTCGGGGTTTCTAAAGCGCCGCTCGTTGCCAAAAGAGGGGCTTCCCACCGACCGCTGCAGGCCGTGGATCGACTGGAAGCCCTGGTTCTCGATCAAGAGGATGGTGAACGAAAGCCCCTCGGCGACGGCGGTGACGATCTCGGAGTTCATCATCAGGTAGGAGCCGTCCCCGACCATCACGAGTACCTCGGCCCCGGGGTCGGCGAGGGCCACGCCGAGCCCGGCGGCGACCTCGTAGCCCATCGTCGAGTAGCCGTATTCCAGGTGGTAGCCTAGCGGGTTCCTCGTGCGCCAGAGCTTCAGGAGGTCGCCCGGCAGGCTCCCCGCCGCCGAGATCACCACCGCCTCCTCGCTATAGACCCGGTTCGCCACCCCGATCACCTGGGCCTGGCTGAGCGGCCCCTCGCCCGGCGCGGTGAGCCGGGAGACCTCGGCTTCCCACTTGGCCTTCTCTCGCGCGACCTCCTCGCGGTAGGCGGGCTCGGTGCCGGGATAGCCGGCCCGCTCGAGCACCTCCATGAGCGCGGAAAGGCCCGCTCGGGCGTCGGCCACCAGCATGAGGCCGCCGAGCTTGGCCGCGTCGAAGGGGGCGACATTGATCCCCACGAAGCGCACTTTTGGGTTTTGGAAGGCGGTCTTCGAGGCGGTGACGAAGTCGCCGAGCCGGGTCCCCACCGCCAGCACCAGGTCGGCCTCGCGGGCGAGGACATTCGCCGCCAGGCCCCCGTTCGCCCCCACCGGGCCCACGTTCCAGGGGTGGTCCGTGGGCAGGGCGCCCTTGCCCGCCTGGCTCTCGGCGACCGGGATGCCGAAGGCTTCGGCGAAGCGGGCGAGAGCCTCTTCGGCCTCGCTGTAGCGCACGCCGCCGCCGGCAACGATCAAGGGCCGCTTGGATTCTTTGATGAGGCGCACCGCCCGCTCGAGCGCGGCCGGTTCCGGGGGCGGCCGGCGGATGCGCCAAAGGCGCGGGGCGAAGAACTCGGCTGGCCAGTCGAAGGCCTCGGCTTGGACGTCCTCGGGGAGGCTGATCACCACCGCCCCCGTTTCCACCGGGTCGGTGAGCACCCGCATCGCGTGGGGGAGGGCGTCGAGCAGCTGCTCGGGGCGGGAGATCCGGGTGAAAAAGCGCGAAAGCGGCCGGAAGGCGTCGTTCACGCTGGCGTCGTGGAGGGTGGGGTGCTCGAGCTGCTGCAGCACGGGGTCGGGGATGCGGTTTGCGAAGTAGTCGGAGGGGAGGAGCAGCACGGGGAGCCGGTTCACCGTGGCCGCGGCCGCCCCGGTGAGCATGTTGCTGGCCCCGGGTCCGATCGAGCTGGTCACCGCCAGCGTCGCCCGACGCCTTTTGTGCTTGGCGAAGGCGATCGCCGTGTGCACGCCGGCCTGCTCGTTTTGGACCCGGTAGTAGCGGAGGAGGTCGGGTCGCTCGGCGAGCGCGACCCCGAGCCCCGCCACCTGACCGTGCCCGAAGATCCCCAAAACGCCCTGGACGAGCCGCTCCCGCCTGCCGTCCTGCTCGGCGAACTGCGCCGAGAGAAAGCGGACGAGCGCCTGGGCTGTCGTGAGCCGCTCGGTCTTCACCGCGTCCTCCTTTCTGGGCGGGTCGTTCGGGCTCCCCGCCCGGCATGGGCGGCCTTCTCGGTTTTTCCGCCCGCTGGCTTTGCTTTTCCTTGCGCCACTCCCATCGGGGCACCTCCGGATGCGGGACGCGGGGCTTACCAGATGTCCTTGCGGGTGAGCTCGAGTATGCGCGCCGCGTTCTCGGGGGTGACGAAACTGGGTCCGGTGAGCACCACGTCGTTTGCGGGCAAGAGGCCGTAGCGAACGTAGTTCGCCAAGAAAACGATCGGCAGATAACCTTGCAGATACTGCTGCTGGTCAATGGCGAAGGCCATTTTCCGCGCGATCAGCGCCCGAAGGATCGTTGGGGAAAGGTCGAAGGTAGCAAAGACCACGGTCCCGGTCTTTCCAGATTCCTCCAACGCCTGCAGCGTGGGTTCCGCTCCCGCAGGACCTAAGGTGAGGACCCCCTCGGTTTCCGCGTGGGTTCGCAGGTAGTCCAAGACGGCTTTCCTGATGGCTCCAGGTTCCAGGGGCACGGAGAGAACTTCGACCCGTGCTTCCGGGCCAAGCCAGTCGCGAAAGCCTTGGCAGCGTTGGTCTAGGGCCACGTTCCCCGTTTCGTGGTTGACGCATACCGCGTGGCGGACGCCGAGCGCCCGCATGCGCTCGCCGCCTTCCCTTCCAGCGATGTATTCCACTTGCCCTACGTGCATGAGCACGCCAAGCTGCTTGAACGCGTCGACCCCCGAGTTAATGGAAATGACCGGGATTTCCGTCGCCACCGCGGCTTGGATGTGGGGGCCAAGGACGCGGGCATCGGGAATAGAGACGACCAAGCCGTCGGGTTCGGAGGCCACCGCTTGGTCGATGAGCTGCCCCATCCGTTTTAGATCGAAGGTTTCCGGGGCGTAATATTCGACTTCGATGCCGGTGTGCCGTGCCGCCACCTCCATGCCCTTTCGGACCACCGACCAGAAGGGATCGGCGGCTTGACCGTGGGTCACGGCAACCACTCGATGGGCAAGGGAAAATCCCAGAAAAGGCAGGATGCATAACGCGATCGCAAGCGTACGCCGCATACGTCCTCCGTGGGCTCTCGCAGCGATCATAGCTCCCTGGCTTACGATTCGTCAACATTTTCGGCTCCTTGGGATTTCGAATGCGAAACCGGGGAGCACGGGGCGCGTATAATCGGGTTCGATGGAAAGGCAGCGAAAGGGGACGGCGCGATGAAGGTGGCGCTCTTCGCCACCTGCCTCCTCGACCAGTTCTTCGCCGGGGCCGGGGTGGCGACGGTGCGGCTTTTGCGCTCTTTGGGGGTCGAGGTGGACTTCCCGAGGGCCCAGACCTGCTGCGGCCAGCCCGCCTTCAACGCCGGGCACTGGGACGAGGCCCGCAAGATGGCCCGCCACACGATGGCGGTCTTCGAAGGGTACGACTACGTGGTCTTGCCCTCGGGCTCCTGTGGTTCGATGCTCAAGGTCCACTACCCCGAGCTCTTTGAAGGGCTCGGCGAGGAGTATCAGCGGGCGGTGGACCTCGCGGAGCGGACCTATGAGCTTTCCCAGTTCATCGTCCGGGTGCTGGGAGTGGAAAAGCTCGGCGATGGGCTCAAAGGCCGGGCCCTCGCCTACCACCACGGCTGCCACGCGCTCAGAGAGCTTGGGGCGGAAAAGGAGCCGATCTTGCTCCTGGAAAACGCCGGCGCCAGGATCGTCCCCTGGGAAGCGGACCGCGAGTGCTGCGGGTTTGGCGGGGTGTTTTCGGTGAAGCTGCCCCACGTCAGCGTGGCCATGGCCGACCGCAAGATCGACACCCTGCCCGAGGCCGAGGCCCTCGTCTCCACCGACGCCGGTTGCCTTTTGCACCTGGCCGGGCGGATGAAGCGGCGGGGGAAGCCGATTCCCATCCGCCACCTGGCCGAGCTTTTGTGGGAGGCGCGAAATGCCGCCTAGAGCCTATCCCAAGGAAAGCCAGGCGCTTTTGGAGGCTCGCCCCGAGGTGCGGGAGTCGGTCACCAAGGCCGCGCTTCACTTCGACAAAAACCGCGCGCGGGCCTACGGCGAGGTGCCGATCGAGGCCTGGCGCGACTTTGCTGCCCAGACCAAGGAGCACGTTCTATCCCGGCTCGACCGCTACCTGGAGGAGGCCGAGGCGCGCCTCGTAGAAAAGGGCGTCACTGTGCACTATGCCGAGGGGCCCGAGGACGCCCACCGGATTCTTGGCGAGATCGTGAGAAAAGAGGGCGTGCGACTCGCCGTGAGGGCAAAGAGCATGCTCACCGAGGAGCTTGGCATCAACGCCTTCCTCGCCTCCCAAGGGGTCGAGGTCTGGGAGACCGACCTCGGCGAGTTCATCATCCAGCTCGCCGAAGAGCCCCCCTCCCACATCGTGGGGCCGGCGATCCATAAGAGCCTGGAAGAGATCCGCGCGCTATTCGCCGAGCACCTGGGCACCCCTGAGGACGCGGCCCCTGAGGAGCTCGCCGCCGCCGCCCGCCGGTTTTTGCGGGAGCGGTTTTTGAAGGCGGATCTCGGGATCAGCGGCGGAAACTTTTTGGTAGCCGAAAGCGGCACCTTGGTGCTCGTAGAAAACGAGGGGAACATCCGGCTTTCCACAAGCCTCCCTCGGGTGCACGTGGCCTTCGTGGGGATCGAAAAGCTCCTTCCCCGCTTCGAGGACCTTTCGGTTTTCCTACAACTCCTCGCCCGGGCAGCCACCGGGCAGCCGATCGGGACCTTCGTGAGCCTGATCGAGGGGCCAAGGCGCCCCGGCGAGCCGGACGGTCCTGAAGCGCTCCACGTCGTCTTCGTGGATAACGGCCGCACCGCCGCCCTTGCCGACGAAAGGGCTCACGTGGTGCTCCGCTGCATCCGCTGCGGCGCCTGTTTGAACGCCTGTCCGGTCTACCGCCAGACCGGGGGGCACCCCTTTGGCTTTGTCTACTCCGGGCCGATCGGGGAGGTCTTGGCGCCGGCCCTTTTAGGCCCCAAGGAGGCCTACCCCCTCTACCACGCGAGCACGCTCTGCGGTGCCTGCGCCGAGGTCTGCCCGGTGCGGATCCCGATTCCGAAGCTGCTCCTTTACTGGCGCGAGCGGGCTGCAAGAGAGGGGCTTTTGCTTCCCTTCGAAAAGTCCTTGGTGCGGGCCTACGCCGAGGCGATGGTGCGGCCTTCCGCCTACCGGCTTGCCTCCAAGGCGATGCGGCTTTTCCCCGGGGTCTTAAAAAGCGAGACGCTTCCCCTGGTGCGGGCCTGGACCCGGCTTCGGGCGGGGCTCGAGCCGAGCCCCAGGCCCTTCCACGAGCTCTGGGAGGAGATCAAGGATGAAGGCTAGGGAGCGGATCCTTGCCCGGGTGCGGCGGGCACTCGCCGGGCGGCCGGAGGCGGCGCTTCCGTCGGTACCCGAGGGAGCGGCGCTTTCAAAAGAAGAGGCCTTCGAGCTCTTTAAGACCCGGCTCTCTGCCGCCGGCGCCCGGGTGGAAAGGCTTAAGGCGTTGGAAGAGGCCCGGGGCTTTTTGAAAGAGGCGGAAGCGGGCGCGAGGACCGCCTGGGTAAGCCCGCTCGTTCCGGGGCCCCTTCGCCCTAGACTCCCCGAAGCCCCGCCCGAGGAAGCCGAGCTTGGGGTCAGCCGGGCGGTGGCCGGGGTGGCCGAGACCGGGAGCGTGGTGCTCAGTTCGCGGGAGGGGCGAAGGGGGCAGCTGCTCGTACCTCGGCACCTGGTCTGGCTCCTTGAAGACGACCTCTATGGCACCGTGCTCGAGGCCCTGCGGGCGGTGCGAAGCGAGAACGCCGCCGCCCTTGCCCTGCACTCAGGCCCCAGCAAGTCGGCGGACATCGGCCAGATCATGGTCAAGGGGGTGCACGGCCCCGGAGAGCTTTGGGTGGGGGTATTGGCGTTTCGGCTTGAGGCGGCCGGGGACGAGCCGCCCGAGCTCAGGGACACCCTTTTCCAACTGGTCGGCCGCACCTTAAAGACCAAGCGGGGCGAGCCCTTCTTGGTGGAGATGGTGAACGACCGGGTGGTGCGGGTACGCACCCGGGGCGGGGCGGGGAAGACGCTCGAGGTCCCGGTCCCCTACCTCGAGCGGGCGGCACAGCGGGCGCGGGAAGGTGCGGACCTCTCGGGTCCGAGCCGGCTCCGCAAAGAGGTCGGGGACCGCGCCGCCGCCTACGCCTGGGCCATCCTCCACGCGCTCGGCTACGTCTAGGGCGTAGAATGCCCCCATGCGCGCGATCGTCACCGGCGGCGCCGGCTTCATCGGCAGCCATCTCGTGGACGCCCTGATCGAGCGGGGCGATGAGGTCCTTGTCCTCGACGACCTTTCCACCGGGAGTGAGGCCAACCTGAACCCGAAGGCCGAGTTTCGAAAGCTCGACATCCGCGACCGGGAGGGGGTTTTCCGGGTCTTTCGGGAGTTTTCCCCTGAGCTCGTCTTTCACCAGGCGGCCCAGGCCTCGGTCTCGGTGAGCGTCAAGGAGCCGGCCTACGACGCTGAGGTGAACCTGATGGGCGGGCTCAACGTGCTTGAGGCCGCGAAGGAGGTGGGCGTTCGCCACTTCGTCTTCGCCTCCACCGGTGGCGCGATCTACGGCGAGGTCCCGGAGGGAGAGCGGGCGAGCGAGGGCTGGCCCCCGCGGCCCAAAAGCCCCTACGCCGCGAGCAAGGCGGGCTTCGAGTACTACCTCGTGGTTTTCAATGCAGAGTTCGGCCTCCCCTACACCTCGCTTCGTTACGGCAACGTCTACGGCCCCCGGCAAAACCCCCACGGCGAGGCTGGGGTGGTGGCGATCTTCGCGACCCGGATCCTAAGGGGCGAGCCGGTGGTGGTCTTCGCTGGCGAGACGCTCGGGGACGCCGGCGGCATCCGCGACTACATTCACGTCGCCGACGTGGTGGCGGCAAACCTCCTGGCGGCAGAAAAGGGCCTTACCGGCGTCTACAACGTGGGCACCGGCGAGGGCCACACCACCGAGGAGGTGCTCTGGGCGATCGCGGGGGCGCTCGGAGCCGAGCCCGAGGTCAAGTACGCCGAGCGCCGGCCCGGGGACCTTTACCGGAGCGTCCTCGACCCCACGAAGCTCGAGGGTGAGGGCTGGCGGGTGACCAAGCCCTTCGACGAGGGCATCGCCGAGACCGCCCTGGCTTTCCGCGAGGCCTTCCTCGCGGGCCGGCTCTAAGCGGCCTTCCTCGCTTCCAAGATCGCGCGAAAGCGCCGGAGCAGGGTGTTCGCTTCCGGGCTCGGTTTGAGCCGGGCCCGGATCTCTTCGTCGGTCAGGTCCGTGGCGTAGACTGCGGCGTAGCGCTTGAAGCGGCGGAAGGTGTCCTCCTCGGTGAGCCCGGGGTGGAACTGGGTGGCCCAGATCGGTGCGCCCGGCACCCGGAGCGCCTGGTAGGGGGCCTTCTCCGAGTAGGCGAGGTTCAAGACGCCCTCGGGCTTCCGGCTCGCCCGGTCCTTGTGGCCGGCCTGGACCCAAAAGCACCCGGGCAGCGCTCCGAAGAGCTCGTCCTTTTTGCCCGCCTCGGTGAGGCAGACCCAGGCGGCGCCGACCTCGGCGTTTTCCTCGTCGCGGATCACCTCGCCGCCGAGCGCCGCCACCAGGAGCTGAAAGCCGAAGCAGGAGGCGAAGGTGGGGAATTTCTCCTCCACGACTTGCCGCAAAAAGGCAAGGGTTGCTTCCAGGTGGGGCAGGTTTTGCTTGGAGACGTCGTACTCCCCCGAGCCCCCCACCAAGAGGGCGTCGTAGCCCTCGAGGCGAGCGGGCTCGGGAGGTCCCGCGAGCAGGTCCCAGGGGTGGATCGCGCTTTCGGGGAGCTCGAGCCGGGCGGCGAACTGCCGAACCTCTTCCTCGCGTACCGGGTCCCCCGGGTTCCGGGCCTGAAGGAGGAGAAAACGCACGGGGTCCAGTATAAATATGCAGACCCCGCGCGTCCAACAAAAAGCGAGGGCCCTTTCGGGCCCGGCTCTGGTGGCGGTGGGCGGACTCGAACCGCCGACTCCGCGATTATGAGTCGCGTGCTCTAACCAGCTGAGCTACACCGCCGCACGCGCCCTTTATCTTAGCCAGGGGAGAATAGAGCGTCAACACGGGGTCCGCTGAACCCGGACGTACACATGTGAGACTCGATCAATAAGAATGTGGGGACCACTCCAGGAGAGAGGAGGTCCCCACGGATGCGGCTTACTACGGTTGGCCGGGAAGCATGGCGGGGAGCAAAGAGGGCCCAAGCTCTCATCGAAGCTGGGGC
>WFXV01000207.1 GCA_015490435.1 Thermaceae bacterium | reverse complement strand
GCGTGTCCTCGTCGTAGCCGAGCTCTTCTCTTAGCACTTCGAAGGTGTGCGCCCCGAGGAGCGGCGGCGGGCCGGCGGGGGCGGCCGGGGTGCGGGAGAAGTGCTGGAAGACGCTCGCCACCGTTTTGAGCGCGCCGATCGTCGGGTGCTCGAGCTCCCACACCGCCCCCCGGGCCTCGGCCTGGGGGTCGGCGAAGGCCTCGGCGATGTCGTTGACCGGGGTGGCGGGGACGCCCTCGGCCTTGAAGAGCGCGATCCAAGCGTCCCGGGGCCGCGATCGAAAGACCTCCGCCAGGATCGGGATCAGCTCGTCGCGGTGCCGCACCCGGTCGGCGTTGGTGCGAAAGCGGGGGTCTTCGATGAGATCCTCCCGGCCGATCGCCCGGCACATGCGGGCGTACTGCTCGTCGTTCCCCACCGCCAGGATGAACCAGCCATCCTGGGCCTCGAAGGCCTGGTAGGGCACGATCTGGGGATGGGCGTTCCCGAGGCGCTTCGGAGGCACGCCGGTGACCAGGTAGCTCTGGGCCTGGTTGACGAGGCTCATGAGCCCCACCTCGAAGAGCGAGAGGTCGAGGTACTGCCCTAGCCCGCTCTTTTCGCGCTCGAGGAGGGCGGCCAAAATCCCCGAGACCGCCGCCCAGCCGGTGAGCACGTCGATGAGCGCCACCCCCACCTTCATCGGCGGGCCGTCCGGCTCGCCGGTGATGCTCATCAACCCGGTGATCCCCTGGAGCGCGGCGTCGTAGCCGGGCTCCTTGGCCCGGGGGCCGGTCTGCCCGAAGCCGGTGATCGAGACGTAGACGAGGCCGGGGTTTTCCTCCCTCAGACTCTCGTAGTCGAGTCCGTACTTCTTGAGGCCTCCGGCCTTGAAGTTCTCGATCAGGACGTCGGCCTTCTTCGCGAGCTCCCGGACGATCGCCGCCCCCCGGGCGTCCTTCAGGTTGATGGCGAGACTCTTCTTTCCCCGGTTCGCCGAGAGGTAGTAGGCGCTCTCCCCTTTCGCGAAGGGCGGGCCCCAGCGGCGGGTGTCGTCCCCTTTTGGGCTTTCCACCTTCCAGACCCGGGCCCCGAGGTCGGAAAGCACCTGGGTGGCGAAGGGACCGGCGAGGATACGGGAAAGGTCCAGGACCTTGAGGCCAGCGAGAGGTCCCATGGCCCGATGCTAAAGCGCGAGGTCCCGCCCGAGAAGGTAGCGAAGTCCCGGGGCGATCCCCTGGCGCCAGGTCACCCAGTTGTGGCCCGAGGGCCGCTCCCGGTAGGCGTGGGTCACGCCGAGGTCGGCGATCCGCGCGGCCAGCCGGCGGGTAGGGGCGAGCAACCACTCGAGCACCCCCACCTCCAGGTACACCCGGCCCCCGTGGGGGATGAGCTGCTCGGTCAGCCACTCGGGCTCGGCGTAGGCGTCCTTCCCCCCGGGGAGCGCCTTCAGGGCCGGCGAGTGGGCCATGGCGAAGCTCCCCTCGGGGGCCTGGTTCCAAAGCCAAAGCGCGGCGAGCCCCCCGAGCGAGGCCCCCCAAAAGCCCAAGGGGAGCCCCCCGCCGTAGCTGGGCAGGACCTCCTCAAAGACGAAGCTTCGGTAGCGGGGGTCCATGCGGTACTCGCGGTCGCGGTCCTCGGGCTCGAGGAAGACGATCCGCACCGGGTGGATCGCCCCCTCTTGGATGAGCGCCTCGGCCACCTCCGCCATCCGCCCGAGCCGCAGGAACGCCACCCCGTCCTGGACGAGCATCACCGCCCGGGGCTCGGCCGGGGGCTCGTAAACCCAAAGCTTGCGCTCGGCGAAAAAGGGCTCGGAAAAGACCCGGTCCCGCACCAGGCGCGCCCGGGGCACCGGCGCCTGGGGCGGCGCTTCGTAGCGCCAGGCCCCGGTGGTGAGGGCCCGGGCGTAGGGCCACCAGGGGTTCTCCGCCGGCCGCGGCGCCTCGGGGTCGGCGAAGGGACGCCCCTTCTCGTCCAAAAAAGCGTACTCGACGTAGGCGTCGGGGGGGAGCTCGAGGGTGAGGGGGCCCTCGATCGGCAGGGGCCGCCGCTTCCAGTCGGTGAAGTCACCGATGAGCGCCGCCGCGCCCGGCGGCGGGAAAAAGGTCGCGAAACGACCCTCGACCCGTACCACGGGGCCCATTCTTCCACGCTTTGTGCCCGCGCCCCCATTGAGCCAGGTCCGCACAGGGGTAAAGTGGCGCCGGAGGGATGGGTATGGCGATCGGTATTGGCGAAAAGCTCCCCCACGCGACCGTCTTTGACCGCGAGCTGAACCCGGTGGACCTCGCCGAGTACGGGCGCGGGAAACCCCTGGTCCTGCTCTTTTTCCCGGGGTCCTTCACCTCGGTCTGCGAAAAGGAGCTCTGCACTTTCCGCGACCAGCTCGCCCGCTACAACGAGCTCGGCGCCCAGGTGGTGGGGATCAGCACCGACACCCCCTTCTGCCAGGCCGCCTTCGCGGAGAAGAACGGGATCACCTACCCGCTCCTCTCCGACTTCAACAAGGAGGCGATCCGGGCGTTCGGGGTGGTGCTCCCCGAGCTCAAAGGGCTCAAGGAGCTCGCCCAGCGGGCGGCCTTCGTGGTGGATGGGGACGGGGTGGTCCGCTGGGCCTGGGTGGCCGAGAACCCTGGGCTCGAGCCCCCCTACGACGAGGTCGCCCGGGCGGTGGCCGAGATCGCCGGCTAAGGGCAAAAGGATACCCGCCCCGGCGCCGGCCGGGGCGGGTATCCTTTGGACATGCGGGCAGTCTACATCAAGGGTTTCGGGGGGCCAGAGGTGCTCCGGGTGGGGGCGCGACCCGACCCCGAGCCCGGGCCAGGGGAGGTCCGGGTCCGGCTCTACGCCGCCGCCCTCAACCACCTCGACGTCTGGGTGCGGAAGGGGGTCGCGAACCCCCGGCTCTCCTTCCCCCACGTCCTGGGCGCCGACGGGGCCGGGGTGGTGGACGCCCTCGGCCCCGGGGTGGATGAAGCGCTCCTCGGGAAAGCGGTGGTCCTAAACCCGGGCATCTCCTGCGGGCACTGCGAGGCCTGCCTTTCGGGCGCGGACAACCTCTGCCCCACCTACGGCATCCTCGGCGAGCACACCGACGGCACCTACGCCGAGTACGTGGTGGTCCCCCGGGCCAACCTGGTGGAAAAACCCGCGAACCTGAGCTTCGAGGAGGCGGCGAGCTTCCCGCTCGCCTTCCTCACCGCCTGGCAGATGGTGGTGGACAAGCTCAGGGTCCAGCCGGGGGAGAACGTGCTGGTGATGGCCGCGGGCAGCGGGGTGGGGGTGGCCGCCCTCCAGATCGCGAAGCTCCACGGGGCCCGGGTGATCGCCGCCGCCGGCAGCGAGGAGAAGCTGGCGCTGGCCCGCGAGCTCGGCGCCGACGAGACCGTGAACTACCGCGAGGAGGGCTGGCACCGCCGGGTCCGCGACCTCACCGAGGGCCAGGGGGTGGACGCGGTCGCCGACTCCACCGGGCGGGAGTTTTGGGAAGGGGTGATCAAGGCCACGAAGTCGGGCGGCCGGATCGCCCTGGTGGGCGCGACCAGCGGCTACCAGGCGACCACGCCGCTCGCCCACGTCTTCTACCGGCAGCTCACCATCTACGGCTCGACGATGGCCTCGAAGGCGCGCCTTTTCCGAATCGCGCGGTTTTTCGAGGAGGGAAGGCTCCGCCCGGTGGTCGGCCTGGTGCTCCCCCTGGAAGACGCCGCCCTCGCCCACCAGAAGCTCGAAGGGCGCGAGGTTTTCGGCAAAGTCATGCTTCGTGTAAGCTAGGGCGCATGGAAAGGCTCGGCATCTTCATCGACGGCTCGTTCATCTATTCCGCCTCCCGGCGCATGGGCTGGAACGTGGACCACCGCAAGACCCTGACCCACTTCCGGGAGGGCTACGCCCTCTACAACGCTTTTTACTACGCCCCGGTCACCGATCTCACCGACGAGCGTCAGAAGAAGTTCCTAAACGCCCTGGTCTTCATGGGCTACACCGTGCGCTGGCGGGAGGTGCACGCCGAGCCCCGGTTCGACGCGGTGATCGCCACCGACCTCCTGCTCTCCGCCCCCCGCTGGGACGTGGCGCTGCTCGCGGCCGGCGCCGCCGGGCTCGCGGCCCCGGTGGAGGCGGTGCGGGGGATGGGCAAGGAGGTCTGGATCCTGGGGCTCGACGAGAGCGTGGACCTCGAGCTCCGTTCCGCCGCCGACCGCTTCCTCGACCTGCGCGACTACCGCGACGTGCTCGAGCGCGAGCCGGGCGGCCGCCGGGTCTACCCTGCCCCGGCCACCGAGGAACCCCTCGAGGTCGAGGAAAGCGCGGAGCTGGAATAAAAAAGCGCGGGGGGCAGCCCCCGCGCCCCAGGGCCGAAGCCCTCAGGCCTCGGCCTTTTCCTCTTCCGCCTCCTCGGCGCGCCCCAGCCCCACCAGCTCGATGATGGCGAGCTGGGTGCCGTCGCCCTTGCGGCGCTTCGCGAGCTTCAGGATGCGGGTGTAGCCGCCCGGGCGCTCGGACATGAGGGGCGCGATCTCGTCGAAGAGCTTCCGCACCACTTCCTTGTCGTGGATGTCCTCGAGCACCCGCCGCCGGGCGGCGAGGTCGCCCCTTTTGGCCACGTGGATCAAGGGCTCCACGAAGCGCCGGAGCTCCTTGGCCTTCGGGATCGTGGTCTCGATCCGCCCGTGGCGCAAAAGCTGGGTCGCCTGGTTCCGAAGCAGCGCCAGGCGGTGGCTCGAGTGGCGGTTGAGTTTGCGTCCTGCCTTGCGATGGCGCATGGTCTCACTCCTTTAGCGCGAGCCCCCGCTCCGCCAGGGCCTCCTTGATTTCCTCGATGCTCCGCTCGCCGATGCCGGGCACCTTCTTGAGGTCGCGCAGGCTCAAGGCGAGCAGGTCCTCGACGGTGTGGATCCCCTCCTCCTTGAGGTTGTGGAGGACCCGGGTGGAGAGGCCGAGCTCTTCAAGCGGCAGCCGCTCCTCCGCCGGAGGCTCCGGCGCCGGCTCCTCCGGCGCTTCCTCGGCCACCTCGCCGAGGGGAGCGAAAAAGTCGAGGTGCCCTTTTAGGATCTTCACCGCCTCGGCGAGCGCCGCCTGGGGGCTCACCGAGCCGTCGGTCCAGATCCGGAGGGTGAGCTTGTCGAGGTCGGTGCGCCGGCCGAGCCGGGTGTTCTCGACGTGGTAGGCGACCCGGCGGACCGGCGAGAAGAGCGCGTCCACCGGGATCGAGTTGATCCGGTCCTTGATGTTGTGCTGCTCCGCCGGGACGTAGCCCACGCCGCGGTCCACCCGGACCTCCATGACGAGCCGCGCCCCCTCGGCGAGGGTGGCGATGTGGAGGTCGGGGTTCACGATCTCGGCGTCGGAGGGCACCTCCAGGTCGCCGGCCTTTACCTCGCCCGGCCCCTCGGCGCGGAGCCTTAGGGTCACGGTCTCGACGTCGGGGTCCAAGAACTTGACCACGAGCTCCTTCAGGTTCAGGACGATCTGGACCACGTCCTCGCGGACGCCGGGCAGGGTCTGGAACTCGTGGAGCGCGTCCTCGATGTAGACGCTGGTGACGGCGGTGCCGGGGATCGAGGAGAGCAGAACGCGCCGGAGCGGGTTCCCGAGGGTCACGCCGAAGCCGCGCTCGAGGGGCTCCAGCACGAACTCGCCGTAGTTCCCCTCGACCTTGGCCTCGAACTTGGGCGTGCGAATACGGGTGGTCTCCAATGCCTCCATGCTCACCTCGAGTAGAACTCAATCACCAGCTGCTCGTTCACCGGCAGTGCCAGGTCCTCCCGGTCGGGGTAGCGGAGGAACTTGCCCTCTAGCTTCTCGGCGTCGAACTCGAGCCAGGGCACGCCCTTCCGGCCCTTGGCCAGCTCGACGTTGGCTTGGATCACCCCGAGGTTCTTCGACTTCTCGTGCACCGCCACCACGTCGCCGGGCTTGACCCGGTAGCTGGGGATGTCCACCCGCCGGCCGTTCACGGTGATGTGGCCGTGGCGGACAAGCTGGCGGGCCTGGCGCCGGCTGGCGGCGATGCCGAGCCGGTAGACGACGTTATCCAGCCGCGACTCGAGCAGGTGAAGGAAGACGGTGCCGGTGACGCCCTTCTTCCGCGCCGCCTCCTCGAAGAGGTTCCTGAACTGCTTCTCGTTCAGGCCGTAGATGCGGCGGAGCCGCTGCTTCTCCCGGAGGCGCACGGCGTAGTCGGAGGGGCGGCGGGCCCGCTTCTGCCCGTGCTGGCCGGGCGGGTAGGGCCGGCGCTCGAGGGCGCACTTCGGCCCGTAGCAGCGCTCCCCCTTCAGGTAGAGTTTGATGCCTTCACGCCGGCACAGCCGGCAGACCGGTCCGCGGTACTTACCCATGCTCCCTTACCCCCGCTTTTTCTTCTTGGGCCGGCAGCCGTTGTGCGGCACCGGCGTGTCGTCGACGATCGAACGCACCTGAAGTCCGGAAGCCTGCAACGCCCGGATCGCCTGCTCGCGGCCGGCCCCGGTGCCCCGGACGATCACGTCCACCGAGGTCATGCCGAAGGCCTGGGCCTTCTTGGCCGCGTCCATGGCCGCGAGCTGGGCCGCGTAGGGGGTCCCCTTGCGGCTGCCCTTGTAACCGATCACCCCGCCCGACGACCAGGTGAGGGGGTTGCCGTCGGGATCGGTGATGGTGACGATGGTGTTGTTGTAGGTGGCGTGGATGTAAGCACGCCCGTGCGCCACCTGGCGCTTGGCCTTTTTCTTGCTGGATTTGCCCTTTTTCTTGGCCATACTCTCCTCCAAGGAGTATCGGCTGGCCGAAAACTACTTCCTCGGTGCCTTTTTCTTACCGGCGACGGTGCGACGCGGCCCTTTCCGAGTGCGGGCGTTGGTCCGGGTGCGCTGGCCCCGAACCGGCAGCCCCCGGCGGTGGCGCAGCCCGCGGTAGCAGCCGATGTCCATCAGCCGCTTGATGTTGGCCTGGACCTCGGCGCGGAGCTCGCCCTCGAGCTTCCACTTGTTCTCCACGTACTCGCGGAGCTTGACCACCTCGGCCTCGGTGAGGTCCTTGACCCGGGTGTGCCAGTCGATGCCGACGGCCTCCACCGCCTCCTTGGCCCGCGCCCGGCCCACCCCGTAGATGTAGGTCAGGGCGATGCCCACGGGCTTATTCCTGGGAATCTCGACGCCTGCGATTCTCGCCATTCACCTCACCCCTGACGCTGCTTGTGCTTGGGGTTCTCGCAGATTACGTAGACCCTTCCGTGCCGACGAACCACCTTGCACTTGTCGCACATCTTCTTGACCGATGCCCGAACCTTCATCTTCCTGCCTCACTTCCGGTACACGATGCGCCCCTGGGTCGGGTCGTAAGGGGAGATCTCCACCACCACCCGGTCGCCGGGAAGGATGCGGATCCAGTGCCGCCGCATCTTGCCGGAGACGTAGGCCAAGATCTCCGGACCGGAGTCGAGCTTGACCCGAAAACGGGTGCTCGGGAGCGCCTCGACCACGACGCCCTCGGTGCGGATGGTGTCCTTTTGCTTCGCCACTAGCCTTCCTCCCCTACGCGCGTGAGAACCCGGGGGCCTTCCTCGGTGATGGCCACGGTGTGCTCGTAGTGGGCGGCGAGGTTGCCCTTGCCGGCGCTCGCCGTCCAACCATCTTGCAATACTACCACATGCGCCGGGTAAAGGGTAACCATCGGCTCGATCGCGAGCACCATGCCGGGGCGGAGCTTGGGCCCGGTGCCGGGCCGACCGAAGTTCGGCACCTGGGGCTCCTCGTGAAACTCCCGGCCGATCCCGTGCCCGACGAACTCCCGGACCACCCAAAAGCCCGCGTCCTCGACGTGGCGCTGGATGGCGGCGGCGATGTCGCCGACCCGCTTGCCCGGAACCGCCTCCTCTAGCCCCTTCCAAAAGGCCTCCTCGGTGGTCCGAATGAGCCTTTTTGCCTCCTCGCTCACCTCGCCGATGGCGAAGGTCTTCGCCATGTCAGCGGCGAAGCCCTTGTAAAAGAGCCCGACGTCCACCGAGAGGAGGTCGCCCTCTTTGAGCGGCTTATCGGAGGGGATGCCGTGGACCACGACCTCGTTGGTGCTCGCGCAGATGGTGGCGGGAAAGCCCTGGTAGCCGAGGAAGGCGGGCTTCGCCCCGCGGGATTCGATGGCCCGGCGGGCGATCCGATCGAGCTCGGCGGTGGTCACCCCGGGGGCGACGTGGCGCTCGAGCTCGGCCATCACCTCGGCGAGGAGCCGCCCGGCCTCGGCCATCCGGGCGAGCTCCTCGGGGCTTTTGATCTGAATCGCCACCTACGAGGCCCCCAAGACCTTAAGGATGCACTCGGTGATCTCGTCGATCGGGCCGGTCCCCTGGAGGGTGAAGAGCACCCCCCGGCGAGCGTAGTAGTCGACGAGCGGTTCGGTCTCTTTCTGGTAGACCTCGAGGCGGCGGCGGATCGTCTCCTCGTTGTCGTCGGCCCGCCCCTCCTCCTCGGCCCGCTTCAAAAGCCTCTTCACCAGCTCCTCGGTGGGGACTTCGAGCAGCACCGCCGCGTCGACCTTGAGCCCGAGCTCCTCGAGCAGCCGGTCGAGCGCCTCGGCCTGGGCCCGGGTCCGGGGGAAGCCGTCGAAGATCACCCGCGGGGTGGGGAGCTTTTTGAGCTCCTCCTTGATGATCGCGAGGATCAGCTCGTCGGGCACCAGGTCGCCCCGCTCCATGATCGGCGCGACCTTCTTCCCGAGCTCGGTCCCCTCGCGGACGTGGGCCCGGAGGATGTCGCCGGTGGAGATCTTCTTGAGCCCAAGCCGCTCGGCGACCCGGGCCGCCTGGGTGCCCTTCCCCGCCCCCGGGGGGCCGAGAAAGATCAGGACGTAAGGTTCCGTCGCCACCTAGAACCCGCTCCTTCCCCGGATCCGGCCCTTGGAGAGGAAGCCCTCGTAGTTCCGCATCATGAGCTGGCTCTCGATCTGCCGCAGGGTGTCGAGGGCGACGCCCACCACGATCAAGAGCCCGATCCCCGAGAAGCTAAAGGCCTGCACCCCGGTGATGTTCATGATGATCTGGGGCAGCGCGGTGACGAGGCCCAGGAAGAGCGCACCCCAAAGGGTAATCCGGCTGATGATGTGCTCCAGGAACTTCACCGTGGGCTCGCCGGGGCGCACGCCGGGGATGAAGCCCCCGTACTCCCGGAGGTTGTCGGCGATCCTCTTCGGGTCGAACTGCACGGCGGTGTAGATGTAGGTGAAGAGGATCACCAGAATCACCTCGATGATGAGGCCGCTCGGGCGGGCGGGGTTGAAGAAGTTGGCGATCGCCTGGGCGATGGGGCTTTCCTGGAAGGGCGCGGTCAAGAAGATCGGGATCTGGATGATCGCGGCGGCGAAGATGATCGGGATCACGTTGGCGGCGTTCAGCTTGATCGGCAGGTAGGTGGTCTGGCCGCCGTAGACCCGCCGCCCCACCACCTTGCGGGCGTACTGCACCGGAATCCGGCGCTCGGCCATGGTCACCGCCACCATCCCGGCGAAGGCGAGCACGATAAAGAGGAAGAAGAAAAGGAGCTGCAGAATCCCGATCTCACCGGCCTGCACGAGGCCCAGCATCCGCAAGATCTGGGGCATCCAGTTGGCCACGATGCCGGCGTAGATGATCAGGGAGACGCCGTTCCCGATGCCGTACTCGGTGATCCGCTCGCCCATCCAAAGGAGGAGCGCGGTGCCGGCGACCTGGGTGACGACGACCAAAAAGCGAAAGCCCCAGCCGGGCTCCCAGCCGGGGAGCAGGAACTGCCCGTTCCCCGACTCCAGGAAGGCCACCGAGAGGAAGAGGGCCTGGAAGGCGGCGAGCGCCAGACCCCCGATCCGGGTGTACTGCTGGATGATCCGGCGCCCCTCCTCGCCCTCGCGCTGGAGCTTCTCCAGGCTCGGGACCACGGTGACGAGGAGCTGCATGATGATCGCCGCGGTGATGTAGGGCATGATCCCGAGGGCGAAGATCGAGAAGTTCTGGAAGTTGCCGCCGGAGAAGAGGTTGATGATCCCGAAGATGCCGCCCGCCTGGGTGCCCAGAAAGCCCCGGATCTTCTCGATGTCGACGCCCGGCTGGGGGATGTAGGTTCCGAGCCGGAAGAAGGCCAGCATCACCAGGGTGAAGAGCAGGCGCTGGCGCAGCTCGGGGATGACGAAGGCGTCGCGGAAGGCCCGGAGCATCCTAGGCTCCCTTCGCGATCAGCTCGACCTTGCCGCCGGCGGCCTCGATCTTTGCGATGGCCGCCTTGCTGGCGGCGTGCACCCGCACGGTGTAGGCGGCACTCACCTCGCCGGTGGCGAGCAGCTTGACCGGGAGCTTCCTCCGCACGAGCCGAGCCTCGACCAGGGCCTCGGGGGTGATCTCCCCGCCCTCGGGGAACTTGCGGGCGAGGTCCTTGAGGTTCACCACCTCGTAGACGGTGCGGGGGAGCGCCCCAGGGACCTGGCCCTGCATCCCCCGCTTGGGAAGCCGCATCAGGAGAGTGGAGCGGCCGCCCTCGTGCTTGGCCGGGTTCTTGGTGCCGCCGGAGCGGGATTTCTGCCCCTTGTGGCCCCGGGTCGCGGTCTTGCCGTGGCCCGAGGAGGGCCCCCGGCCCACCCGCTTCTTCCGCTTGGTCGCGCCGGGGTTGGGGCGGAGTTCGGAGAGCTTCATTCCTTCACCTCCTCGACCTGGACCAGGTGAATGACCTTCCGGATCATCCCCCGGATCGCCGGGTTATCGGGGAGCACCCGCTCCCGCTGGAGGCGGGTGAGCTTGAGTGCCCGAAGGGTCGCCTTCTGGTCCTTCGGGTAGCCGATCGGGCTTTTCACCAGCTTCACCCGGAGCTTCATTCGCTCGCCCCCTTCCTGAGGCGGCGCACCTCGTCCCAGGTGCGGAGCTGCTTCAGGGCCTCGATGGTGGCGTAGGCGACGTTGATCGGGTTCCGGCTGCCGAGCTCCTTGGTGAGGATGTTGGTGTAGCCGGCGAGCTCGAGGATGGCGCGGGGCACCGCCCCGGCGATCACGCCGGTGCCGGGGGCGGCGGGGCGGAGGATGATCTTGGTGGCGCCGTACTCGACCTCGATCTCGTGGGGAATGGTGCCGTTCTCGATCGGCACCTCGATCAGGTTCTTGCGGGCGATCGCCTGCGCCTTCTGGACCGCGAGCGGCACCTCCTTGGCCTTGCCCAGCCCCACGCCGACCCGGCCCTGCCGGTCGCCGACCACCGCCAGGGCGCCGAAGCGGAACCGGCGGCCGCCCTGGTAGGTCTTGGCGGTGCGGCGGATCATGATCATCTTCTCTTCAAAGTCGGTCTCGGGCATGCTTCCCCCCTAGAACTTGAGGCCCCCCTCGCGGGCCCCCTCGGCCAGGGCCTTGACCCGGCCGTGGTACTTGTAGGGCCCCCGGTCGAAGACCACCTCGGTGATCCCCTTCTCGAGGGCGCGCTTCGCCAAGTCCTTGCCGACCTCGCGGGCCACGTCGGTCTTGCGGCCGGTGAGCTTGAGCTGGAGGCTCGAGCTCGCGACCAGGGTGACCCCCTTCTCGTCATCGATGATCTGGGCGTAGATGTGCTTCAGGCTCCGGAAAACCGAGAGCCGGGGCTTGCCCTTCGCGGCCCGCTTGACCTTGTTGCGGGTGCGGAACTTGCGACGCTCATACGCGGAAAGACGTGCCATCGCTCCCCCTACTTGGTGGTCCCGGCCTTACCGGGCTTGAGGCGCACCACCTCGCCGACGTAGCGGATGCCCTTGCCCTTGTAGGCGTCGGGCGGCCGGATGGCGCGGATGTTGGCGGCCACCTGGCCCACCTTCTGCTTGTCGATCCCCGAGACCCGGATCCGGGTGGGCTCGGGCACCTCGACCTTGACCCCTTCCGGCGGCTCGAAGATCACGGGGTGGGAAAAGCCCACGTTGAGCTCGAGCTTGTTCCCGCTCATCTTGGCGCGGTAGCCGATCCCCTTGATCTCGAGCTCCTTCGTGTACCCCTCGGTGACCCCGATCACCGCGTTCGCGATCAGGGTGCGGGTGAGGCCGTGGAGCGCGCGGTGGCGGCGGGCGTCGCTGGGACGCTCGACCCGCACCACCCCGTCCTCGACCACGACCTTCATCTCGGGGTCCACCGCGACCTCGAGGGCGCCCTTCGGCCCCTTGACCCGCACCAGGCCGGGCTCGACCTCGACGGTAACCCCCTGGGGCAGGGTGATGGGCTTTCTGCCGATCCGGCTCATCTCACCACACCTCGCAGATCACCTCGCCGCCGATCCCCTGGCGGCGGGCCTCACGGTCGGTCATGACCCCCTTGGAGGTGGAGAGGATGGCGATCCCCAGCCCCTTCTTCACCACCGGGACCTCCCGGGCCGAGACGTAGACCCGGCGGCCCGGCTTGGACACCCGGCGAATCGCCTTGATCACCTGCTCCGGGCGACGGCCCCGGGGGGTCTTCACCACCGGGCCGTACTTCAAAAAGACCCGGAGGTAGGGTTTACCGTCCTTCTCCACCCGCTCGTAGCCCTTGATGTAGCCCTCCTGGGCCAGGATCTTGAGGATCTCCTCCTTGAACTTGGAGGCGGGAACGTCCACCTCGTCCTTGTAGACCATGGTGGCGTTCCGGATCCTCGTCAGCATGTCCGCGATCGGGTCGGTCAGCATATCCTTCTCCTTTTTTCCGCCTCACGCGCGGTCGGTCTCGAGGGAAACCCCTCGACCGCTCCCGCTACCAGCTGGCCTTTTTCACTCCCGGAAGCTGTCCCTTGTGGGCCAGTTCGCGGATGCAGATGCGGCAGAGCCCGAAGTAGCGGTAGACCGCCCGGGCGCGGCCGCAGCGGCTGCAACGGGTGTAGGTCCGAACCTTGAACTTCGGCTTCCTCTTGGCCTTCTCGATGAGTGCTTTCCTCGCCATCTCGACTCCTACTGCTTCCTGAAGGGGAACCCGAGGAGCTCTAGGAGCGCCCTCGCCTCCTCGTCGGTCTCGGCGGTGGTCACGATCGCGATGTCCATCCCGCGGGTCTGGTCCACCATGTCGTAGGTGATCTCGGGGAAGATCAGCTGTTCCCGGATCCCCAGGTTGTAGTTGCCCCGGCCGTCGAACGAGTTCGGGTCGATGCCGCGGAAGTCGCGCCGACGCGGCAGGGCGACGTTCAGGAGCTTTTCCAGGAAGATCCACATGCGGTCGCGCCGGAGCGTCACCTTGAGCCCGATGGGCATGCCCTTCCGGAGCCGGAAGTTGGAGATCGACTTCTTGGCCCGGGTGATGATTGGCTTCTGACCGGTGATCAGGGCGAGCTCCTTGGCGGCCTTTTCCAGGATGCGCACGTCCTCCTTGGCCTCGCCGAGCCCCTGGTTGATCACCACCTTCTCGAGCCGGGGCACCTCCCAGATGTTCTTGTACCCAAAGCGCTTGATCAGCTCCGGGCGAACCTCTTCCTCGTACTTCTTCTTGAGCTTAACGTCCAGTGGCATCCTTCACCTCACGAGTCCAGCGCGGCGCCGCAGTGGTTGCAGATGCGCACCTTGGTGCCGTCCTCGAGGATCTTGCGCTTGACCCGGACCGGCCGGCCGCACTGGGGGCAGACCACCCGCACCTTGGCGGCGTGGATCGGCGCCTCCATCTCCTTGAAGCCGCCCTGGGGGTTGTCCGGGGTCGCCCGCACCGCCTTCTTGACGATGTTGACGCCCTCGACGAGCACCCGGAACTTCTTCGGGTAGACCGCGATCACCCGGCCGGTCTTGCCCTTGTACTTGCCGGAGACGACCACCACGGTGTCGCCCTTCTTGACGTGCCGAATCCTCGCCTGCATCTAGAGCACCTCCGGGGCCAGGGAGACGATCTTCATGAACTTCTTGTCCCTGAGCTCACGGGCCACCGGGCCGAAGACGCGGGTCCCGCGGGGTTCGCCCTGGTTGTTGATGATCACGGCGGCGTTGTCGTCGAAGCGGATGGCGGAGCCGTCGGGGCGCTTGACCTCCTTCTTGGTGCGCACCACCACCGCCCGCACCACGTCCCCCTCCTTGACCTGGCCGCGGGGGATCGCCTCCTTGACGGTGGCCACCACCACGTCCCCGACGCTCGCGTACTTCCGCCCCGACCCCCCGAGGACCCGGATCACCAGGATCTTGCGGGCCCCGGTGTTGTCGGCGACTTCGAGCATCGATTCCTGCTGAACCATCACTCACCCCGCTTCTTGCGCAGGAAGTAGCGCTCCACGAGGTCCATCCGGCCCTCCTCGAGCCGGCGGACGACCCGCCAGCGCTTCCGCTTCGAGATGGGCCGGGACTCGACGATCTCGACGACGTCCCCTACCTTGTAGGCGTTCTCCTCGTCGTGAGCGAGGTACTTTTTCGAGCGCCGGACCACCTTGCCGTAGAGCGGGTGGGGGAACTGGCGCTCGACCAAGACCGAGACGGTCTTGTCCATCTTGTCGCTCACGACCACGCCGGATAGCACTTTCTTCGGCATCGCTTACCCTCCGATCCCCAGTTCCTTCTCCCGGAGGATGGTGAGGAGCCGGGCGATCTCGCGCTTGGTCTCCCGGATCAGGTGGTTCTTCGAGAGCTTGCCGATCGAGGCCTGGAAGCGGAGATCCATGAGCTCGCGCTTCTTCTCCTCGACCTTCTTTCGGATCTCCTCCGGGGTCATGTTGCGGATCTCATTGGGCTTCATCGTAGGCATCGCGCTTCACCACCTTGGTCTTGATCGGAAGCTTGTGGGAGGCGATCCGGAAGGCCTCGAGCGCGGCCTCCTCGCTGACCCCGGCGACCTCGAACATGATCCGGCCGGGCTTGACCACCGCCACCCAGCCCTCGACGTTGCCCTTACCCTTACCCATCCGGACCTCGAGGGGCTTTTTGGTGTAGGGCTTGTCGGGGAAGATGCGGATGAAGATCTTGCCCCCGCGCCGGAAGTGACGCACCATCGCCACACGCGCGGCCTCGATCTGCTGGGCGGTGATCCAGGCGGGCTCGAGCGCCATCAGCCCGTAGTCGCCGAAGGCGACGTAGTGCCCACCCTTGGTGGCGCCCTTCATCCGGCCGCGCTGCTGCTTGCGGTACTTGACCCGCTTAGGCATTAGCATCGCCGGATTCCTCCTTCTTCACCCGGCGGCGCACGGTGGGACGGCGGCGCCGCGGACGCTCCTCCCGCGCCTTGGCCGCCCGGGCCGCCGGACGCTCGCCGATGACCTCGCCCAGGAAGACGTAGGCCTTGACCCCGAGCACGCCGTAGGTGGTCTTGGCCAGGGCAAAGCCGTAGTCGATGTTGGCCCGGAGCGTATGGAGCGGCACCCGGCCGTCGGCGGCCCACTCGGTGCGGGCCTGCTCCGCCCCGCCGATGCGGCCGGAGACGATTACCTTGGCCCCCTTGGCCCCCGACTCCATCACCCGCTGCACCGCCTGCTTGATCGCCCGGCGGACCGCGAAGCGGCGCTCGATCTGCTCCGCCACCCGCTGGGCCACGAGCGGCGCCGAGAGGTTGGGGTTCGGCACCTCTTGGACGTTGAGCACCAGCTGGCGGTTCGGGAACAGCTTCTCGAGGTCGGCCCGAAGCCGCTTGATCGTCTCGCCGCCGCGGCCGATCACCACCCCGGGCTTGGCCACGTGCATGGTGACGCTGACGTTGTCCGCCGCCCGCTCGATGTCGATGCGGGCGATGCCGGCGTGGTAGACCTCGCCCTCGAGGTACTCGCGGATCTTCCGGTCCTCCTCGAGGAGCTTCTTGTAGTCCTTCTTCCCGGCGTACCAGCGCGACTCCCAGTCGCGGGTGATGCCCAACCGGAAGCCTACGGGATTGATCTTATTCCCCATGCCGCTCCTCCAACACGATGGTGATGTGACTGGTTCGCTTCTTGATGATGTCCGCGCGGCCCCGGGCCCGGGGGAGGATGCGCTTTAGGGACGGCCCCTCGTCCACCCAGGCGGCCTTGACGTAAAGCGCCTCCTCCAGCATGTCGTGGTTGTTGACCGCGTTGGCCATGGCGCTTTTTAAGACCTTGCGGACGGGGCGGGCGGCGCGCTTATTCAGGTAGCGCAGGATCTGGTCGGCCTCGCTCGCCTTCTTGCCCCGGATCAGGTCCACCACGAGCCGCACCTTGCGGGGCGACATGCGGACGTAGCGGGCGGTCGCTTTTGCCTCCATCACCCCTCCTTACTTCTTCGCCGTCTTGGCGTCCTTGCCGTGCCCGCGGTAGGTGCGGGTGGGCGCGAACTCGCCGAGCTTGTGCCCCACCATGTTCTCGGTGATGTAGACGGGCACGTGCTGGCGGCCGTTGTAGACGGCGATGGTGTGCCCCACCATCTCGGGCACGATGGTCGAGCGCCGGCTCCAGGTCTTGATCACCCGGCGCTCGCCCCTCGCGTTCATCGCCTCGATCTTCTCAAGGAGATGCGCATCGACGAAGACGCCCTTCTTCAAGCTACGCGGCATACCTCACCCCTACTTCTTCCTCCGCGCGATGATGAAGCGGTCGGAGGGTTTCCTCTTCTTGCGGGTCTTCCTGCCCTTGGTCTGCCAGCCCCAGGGCGAGGCGGGCGGACGCCCGCGGGGCGCGCGGCCCTCGCCGCCGCCGTGGGGGTGGTCCACCGGGTTCATGGCGGCGCCGCGGACGTGGGGCTTACGGCCCAGCCAGCGGCTCCGCCCCGCCTTGCCGAGGACGATGTTCTTGTGGTCGGCGTTCCCCACCACGCCGATGGTGGCGTAGCACTCGGCGTGGATCTTGCGGAGCTCGCCGGAGGGGAGGCGGAGCACCACGTAGTCGCCCTCGCGGCCCTGGATCTGGGCGGCGGTGCCGGCCGAGCGGGCGAGCTGGGCACCCTTGCCGGGCTCGAGCTCCACCGCGTGCACGGTGGTGCCCACCGGAATGAAGCGAAGCGGCAGCGCGTTGCCCACCTCGATCGGAGCCTCGGGCCCGCTGACCACGGTCATCCCCGGCTTCAGCCCCTCGGGGGCAATGATGTAGCGCTTCTCGCCGTCGGCGTAGTGGAGGAGGGCGATCCGGGCGGAACGGTTCGGGTCGTACTCGATCGCCGCCACCTTGGCGGGGATCCCCTCCTTGTCCCGCCGCTTGAAGTCGATGATGCGGTAGAGGCGCTTATGGCCCCCGCCCCTGAAGCGGATGGTGATCCGCCCCTGGTTGTTCCGCCCGCCGGTCTTCTTAAGCGGCTCGACCAGCGACTTCTCGGGCTCGGTCTTGGTGATCTCCGAGAAGTCCGCCACGGTCATGAACCGGCGGGAGGGGGTGTAGGGTTTGAACTTCTTCACCGGCATGGCTTACTCCTAGATCAGCCCCTCGAGGGCCTCGATCTTCTGCCCCGGGGCCACCTTGACGATCGCCTTCTTGCGGTCGGGCCGCTTGCCCTCGAAGCGCCCGAGGCGCTTCTTCTTGCCCCGGACGTTCATCACGTTGACCTGCACGACGTTCACCTTGAAGGCGGCCTCGACCGCGTTCTTGATCTCGGTCTTGGTGGCGTCGGGGTGCACCCAGAAGGTGTACTTGCCCTCGGCGTAGCCCTGGTAGGCCTTCTCCGAGAGCACCGGCGCGAGGATCACGTCGTAGGGGGTCTTCATGCCGCACCTCCCACCCCGGCGCGCGAAAGCGCAAGCGCAAAGGCACCCTCGTCCATCACCAGCCGCTCGTGGCGGAGGATGTCGTAGACGTTGATCCCTTCAGGCGCGAGCGGAGTCACCCAGGGCAGGTTGCGGGCCGCCCGGCGCACGCGCTCGTCGCCGGTAACGAGGAGCACCCGCTCCCCCTCCCCGAGCCCCTGGGCCTTGGCCCAGGCCAAAAACTGCTTGGTCTTGCCCTCGACCCCGTCAAAGGCCTCGACCACGAGGAGCTTACCCTCCTTGGCCCGGTCGGCGAGGGCCATGGCGAGGCCCTTTTTGCGCACCTTCTTGGGCAGGGTGTAGCTGTAGTCGCGGGGTTTGGGGCCAAAGGCCACCCCGCCCTTGACGAAGATGGGGGCGCCGCGGTCGCCGTGACGGGCCCGGCCCAGCCCCTTCTGGGGCCAGATCTTCTTGCCCGAGTAAGCCACCTCGCCCCGGGTCTTGGTGCTGGCGGTGCCGGCCCGGCGGCTCGCCAGCTGCCACTTGACCACCTCCCAGAGCAGGTGGACGTTCACCTCCTCGGGAAGCGGCACCTCCCGGGTGGTGCGCCCCTGTTTGGTGAGCACCTCGACCGCCGGCATCACTTCGCCTCCCTCTTGGTGGTCTCACGGATGATGAGGAGCCCGCCGTTCGGCCCAGGAACCGCGCCCTTGACCAGGATCAGGTTCTCCTCGGGGATGACCTCGACGACCTCGAGGTTCTGCACCGTCACCCGCTCGGCCCCGTAGTGGCCGGCCATCTTCTTGCCCTTGTAGACCCGGCCCGGGGTCTTGCGGTTGCCGATGGAACCCGGGTGGCGGTGGATCTTGTGGGCGCCGTGGGAGTCGGGACCGCCGGCGAAGTTCCAGCGCTTCATCACGCCGGCGAACCCCCGGCCCTTGGAGGTGCCGGTGACGTCCACCCGCTCCCCGGGCTTGAAGATCTCCACCGTCACCACGTCGCCCTCGGGGTCGAAGTCGCGGATCTCGCGGAGGAACCGAACCGGCTCCACCCCCGCCCGCTTGAAGTGCCCCTTCATCGGGCGGTTGACCTTCTTCTCCTTGATCGGCAGGTAGCCGAGCTGCACCGCCTGGTAGCCGTCCTTCTCCACCGTGCGGCGCTGGACCACGGGGCAGGGGCCGGCGTGGATGACCGTCACCGGGATGGCCCGGTCCTCCTTCCAGATCTGGGTCATCCCGACCTTGGTGCCGAGAATCCCCTTCACTTGCCACCTCCCACGGTCTTGATCTCGATCTCCACCCCGGTCGGCAGGTCCAGCGTCATCAGGCTCTCGATCGTCTTCTTGTTGGGGTTGATGATGTCGACCAGGCGGTTGTGGGTGCGGATCTCGAAGTGCTCGCGGGAGTCCTTGTGCTTGAAGGGACCCCGGAGCACCACGAAGCGCCGCACCCGGGTGGGCAGGGGCACCGGACCCGAGACCTGGGCCCCGGTCCGCCGCGCGGTCTCGACGATCTTGCGGGCGGAGGCGTCCAGGCTCTTGTGGTCGAAGCCCCTAAGCTTGATGCGAATCTTGGGCATGCCTCACCTCACTCCAGGATCTTGGTGACGACGCCGGCGCCCACGGTGCGGCCGCCCTCGCGGATCGCGAACCGGAGACCCTCCTCAAGCGCAATCGGCTTGATGAGCTCCACCGTGAAGTTCACGTTGTCCCCGGGCATCACCATCTCCACGCCCTCGGG
>WFXV01000206.1 GCA_015490435.1 Thermaceae bacterium | reverse complement strand
TCGCCGACATCACCGGACGGGCGGAGCGCACCGCCGGCATGGCGCTGATCGGCGCCGCCTTCGGGCTCGGGGTAATCGTGGGGCCGGGGCTCGGGGGGCTACTGGCCAAGCTCCACCTGCTCGCGCCGGTCTACTTTTCGGCAAGTCTCGCCCTTTTGAACGCGCTCTTCGTCCTCGTCGCCCTGCCCGAGCCGAAGCGCCACGTGCACCTGGAGACCGCGCCAGTCCTCAAGCCCCACGACCCCCGGATTCTGCCGCTCCTCGCCGCCGGGCTGGTGGTCAGCCTGGCCTCGGTGGGCATGGAGACCACCGTGGCCTTCTTCTTCCAAGACCGCCTCAGCCTCGACGCCAAGGCCACCGCCCGGGCGGTGGCCACCGCGCTCGTGGTCTATGGCCTGGCGGCGGTCTTCGTGCAGGGCTTTTTGATCCGGAAGTTCAAGTGGCCGCCCAAGCTCCTCCTTGGACTTGGGCTTCCGCTTTCCATCCTCGGGTTCTTGACCTTCGTCTTTGCCCAGAGCTTTGGCTCGCTCACCCTGGCACTCGTGCTTCAGGGGGTGGGGCAGGGGCTTTCCGCCCCGGGGATCACCGCCGCCCTTTCGCTCGCGGTGGGGGAGCACGAGCAGGGCCTGGTGGCGGGCCTAAACAGCTCCGCCCAGGCGCTCGGGCGCATGCTCGGTCCCATCCTGGGCACCGGACTCTATCAGTGGATCACTCCCAGCGCGCCCTACGTGGCGAGCGCCCTTCTTCTGCTCCTCGCCGCCCTCTTGCTCCTCACCCCCACCTCCCGGAAAGCCCTCCAAACTTGACAGCCGCGCGGGGGGCTTGCATCATGAGGTACGCGGCATAGGCCGCGCTCGGAGGGTTGGCCGAGCGGTTGAAGGCGGCGGTCTTGAAAACCGCTGTGGGCTTTGCGCCCACCGGGGGTTCGAATCCCTCACCCTCCGCCAAGCGAGCACGGAGAGGTGGCCGAGTGGTCGAAGGCGGCACCCTGCTAAGGTGTTGTGCGGGTAATCCCCGCACCGCGGGTTCGAATCCCGCCCTCTCCGCCAAAGGGGCGCCCCCTCTGGGGGCGCCCTCGCTTACCAGCTTTCGAACTTGGTGGACACCCAGTCGAGGCGCACCCAGCCCCGGGCGTCCTCTAAGGCGAAATGCAGGGTATAGCGGCCGGGATCCAGCCGGCTCTTCAACTCGCCGCCGAAGCGCTCCCGATAGACGCGGGGTCGGGTGACCCGGCGCCCGTTCCGGGAAATCCAGACCTTGAGCGAGCCCTGCTTGAGCTCCCCCTCCAGGCGAACCTTGAGCGCGTCGGAGGCCCCGCGAAGGGTGACCTCGTAGGTGCGCTCGCCGGAGTAGTCCCAGAGCAGGACCGGGGTAAAGGGCGGAAGGCCGGCGTAAATTCCGTAGGTCTCGGCGTACCAGTAACCGAGGCCGAAGAGCGCCAGGAGCACAAAAAGCCTCCGCCAGAACGCGGGCATGGGCTCAGTATAGTAAAGCCATGACCGCCGAGGAGGCGTTTTCCTTCCTGAAGCGCGGAACCGTCGAGATCGTTCCCGAGGACGAGTTTTTAGAAAAACTCAAAAGCGGCAAACGCCTGGTGGTAAAGCTGGGCGCCGACCCCACCCGGCCCGATCTGCACTTGGGGCACGCGGTAGTACTCCGCAAGATGCGGCAGTTCCAGGAGCTCGGGCACAAGGTGGTGCTGATCATCGGCGACTTCACCGGCATGATTGGCGACCCCTCGGGCCGGAGCAAGACCCGCCCCCCGATGACGCTGGAAGAGACCCGGGCGAACGCGAGGAGCTACGTCGAGCAGGCGGGCAAGATCCTGATCACCGAGGACGAGGCGCGCTTCGACCTTCGCTACAACTCCGAGTGGCTCGAGCCGCTGTCCTTCAAGGACGTGATCTTCATGGCCAGCCAGCTCACCGTGGCCCAGATGCTCGAGCGCGAGGACTTCAAAAAGCGCTACACCGAGAACGTCCCCATCTCGCTGCACGAGTTCCTCTACCCCCTGGCCCAGGCCTACGACTCGGTGGCGATCGGCGCCGACGTCGAAATGGGGGGCTCCGACCAGCGCTTCAACCTGCTGGTGGGCCGGGAGATCCAGCGGGCCTATGGCCTCCCGCCGCAAGTCGCCTTCTTGATGCCGCTCCTCGTCGGCCTGGACGGCCGCGAGAAGATGTCGAAGAGCCTCGACAACTACATCGGCATCGCGGAGCCCCCCGAGGCGATGTTCAAGAAGCTGATGCGGGTGCCCGACGCCGTCCTCGAAGACTACTTCGAGCTGCTCACCGACCTCGAGAAGGCGGAGGTCAAGGCGCTCCTGGAAAAGGGCGGCCCGGTGGGCGCCCACCGGGTGCTCGCCCGTCTTTTGACCGGGGCCTACGCCCTGCCCCGGATCCCCGCCCGGATCGACCGGGAGTTCTACGAGGCGCTCGGCTACCGCCTCGAAGCCGCCGGAAGCGACAAGACCCCGGGCGAAAGCCAGTTTCCCGAGATCACGCGGGCGGTGGCCGAGGCCGAGGCCCGCTACGACCGGGTGGCGAAGGGCGGGATCCCGGAGGACCTCCCCGAGGTCGCGATCCCCCCGGATGCCCTCAAGGACGGCAAGATCTGGGTGGCCCGGCTCTTTACCCTGGCGGGGCTCACCAAATCGAACGCCGAGGCCAAACGGCTGATCAAGGACCGCGGCCTCAAGATCGACGGCGAGCCGGTGACCGATCCCATGCTCGAGGTAGAGCTTAAGAAGCCACTCGTACTCCAGCGGGGGAGGGACAAGTTCGTCCGGGTGCGTTTAACCCAGGCTGAACCCGCGTCGGAATAAGCTTTCCCGCGGTGCTGCGGGCGGCGCTTTGGGTCTTTGGCGGAGCGCTCACGGCGAGCGGGGTCGCTGGGGTCTTCCGTCTCCTCGGAGTGTGGGCACCGGGACTTGGCTTCTTGGCCTACCCCGCGCTCGCGCTTTGGGGCGCGGGTTTCCTACTCGGGGTCGCGGTACACGCCCACAGCCTGGGCCGGAGGCGAGCTTGCCTGATCCTCTTCCTCGCAAACCCCTTCGCCTGGATCACCCTTCTCGGCTTTCTTCTGGGCGTCCTGGGTCTCGTCGCCGGCGGCGCCGACCCGATGGGGCTCGGCCTCGCCATCGCCGGCTTGGGCGCGCTCTTCTTTGGCCTTTTCCTCCTTTGGCTCCTGGGCGCCTGCCTGACCCTCGTCCATTCGAGGCTCGCCGCCCTCTACGGGGGCCTCTCGGGGCTCGTGCTGGTTCCCCTCGGCGACCTGCTGCCGGAGACCGGGGGTACCGCGGCGGTACTCGGAGCGATCCTTTGCTACCTGGGACGGCCCATTCCCCCAGTCTCTGCCGGACAAACGCGAAAACCGCCGTCCCGCTCACGGCTCCCTTAGCGCCATGCGCATATAAAGCTCCATCCGCGCACGTTAGAATCGAAGCATGAAGGGAATTTTCCATGCGTCTGCGGTTTCCTCCCAGACTGCGCTGGCAAACCCTCCTCGCCCTCTTCCTCTTCTACCAGCTCTCCATCTACGCCCTCGCCTGGATCCCCTTCGTCCCCGGCTTCGTCGTCCTGGGCCTCCCCATCCTCGTCGCTAACCTCGCTTTCCTCCTCGCCCTCCCCTTCCCAGCTACCCGCCCCTGGGGCCTGCGCATGTTGCTCCACAGTGCCCTCCTCCTCGCACTCGCCGCCCTCTACGCCCTCTTCCCAGGTATCCCCCTGAACACCAAAAGCACCATCAAGCTCGTCGGCCCAGAAGGTGGGCAGGTCATGACCCCAGACCGTATGGCCCGCGCGATCGTTAAACCCGCCTCCTTCCGCACCCCACTCGTCATCAAAGTCACTTCCCTCCCCCTTGACATCCCTCTCCCAGGACCCCCGCTACCCCCTGAAGTTAAGCTCATCGCCGCCGCCCACTTCGAACAAAGCCACCCCTTCCCAAAAGAGTGGCAAAACTTCTTCTTCCCAGAAGTCCAGCTCAGCCTCAAAAACACCGTGGCCCCCGTGGAAGACAGTGGCTACTTCACCGAAATCTGCTTCTGGTGGCCCCCTGACGAAGAAAGCACTCGTAAGCTGGGGTTCTGGGCTTGCGAACCTTATCACGTAGTCCAAGGCGACCCCACCCATAAAGGCTCCGGCTGGGTCGCTACCACCGTCAAAGGCTTCGGCCCCAAAGGCACCACCTTCTACCTCTTCCAGTACCCCCGTGACTGGGCCCGCGCCAATTGCGAGGCGGCAGGAGGGAAGTTCATTGATAGGGGATTCAGCCGGGCATGCACAGGTATTGATAGGGAACAGTACATTTTTAGGCTAGGTTACGTACCGCATAACCTCATGAAATAAAAATTCCCCACGTCCCAAACAGCAATGACCTTCCAAACGGCACCTGTTAGCTACCCACTGGAAACCGACGCGCGGGGGGAAACTAGCTACCCGCCGCCCGCGCCCGGGCCCGGCCTTCGAGCGGCCTGAGCGGGACCTCGTGGCCGGTGGCGTAGATCGTCTCCCCCTCGAGCTCAAGCCGAATCCGCGGCAGCGGATAGCGGGGCGGCCCAAAGACCGCCGCCCCCGCCCGCAAGGGGTCGAAGGCGCCGAAGTGGCAGGGGCAGCCGAGGAAGGGGTGGTCCGAGCGGTAGTTGTAGGCGATCGCCCCGGCCTCGGGGTCGGGGACGAAGTTGACGGTGCAGCCCTGGTGGGTGCAGATCCGCGAAAGGGCGAGGAAGTGGGCGTCTCCCACGCTGAGCCCCCCCGGCTGGGGCGAGGGCACCCGGAGCAGCACGCTTTTCAGCTCCCCCATCGCGAGCGGGTAGACGAAGTAGCGAAACGACCAGACCTCGGGGAGTTCGGCAAGCCGCGCCACCTCGACCCGCGGCCCCTCCTTCCAGCGGGGCTCCTCGGGCTCGGTCTTGCCGAACTGGATGCGCCAGGCCCGGAACCCGAACCAGGCGAAGAAGCCGCCGGTGGCCGAGAGGGGAACGATCCAGACCAGGTCCCGCCGGGAGAGTTTCCTCATGCCTAAAAGCCTAGCCCAGGGCGATGAAAGCCGGCTGACGCCCGGCCTTGAGCGTGGTATACTCAAGGT
This sequence comes from Thermaceae bacterium, assembly GCA_015490435.1. Taxonomy (GTDB): domain Bacteria; phylum Deinococcota; class Deinococci; order Deinococcales; family Marinithermaceae; genus WFXV01. The sequence continues at coordinate 6,131 of WFXV01000206.1, read as the reverse complement.
GCGATGCGGGTCTACTCTTACGAGCAGGCGAAAAAGCTCATCCCCGAGCTCGCCCGCACCTTGACCCAGATGCAGGAGGCGGTTCGGGGCCTCGCCGAAGTCAAGCGCCGGCTCGAGGAGGTCCGCCCGGGCACCCCGGAACACCGGGCCCTCCTGACCGAGGCCCGCTTCCTCGAGCGCGGCCTCGAGGCCGACCGCGCCTGGCTCGAGGCCCAAGGGGTGGTCCTTCGCGACCTGGAGGAGGGCGTGGTGGACATCCCCTTCAAGAAAGAAGGCGAGCTCGTCTACCTCACCTGGAAGCTCGGCGAGGAGGCCCCGGTCTACTGGCACGGGGTCACCGAGGACCCGAGCGAGCGCCACCCCCTTTAGCGACGGGCAAAAAACGAGGGGGGCCAAGGGCCCCCCTCCGTCTAAACCCCGCCCTTCATCAAAGACGGCAGCCAGAGGCTGATCTCGGGGAAGAGGATCAGGATCACCAAGACGAAGGCGAGCACCGCGTAGAAGGGAATCACCCCCCGCACCACCTCGCCCAAGGGCTCCTTGGTGATCCCCGAGATCACGAAGAGGTTCAGCCCCACCGGCGGGGTGATCATCGCGAGCTCCATCGAGATCGTCATCACCACCGCGAAGTGGATCAGGTTGATCCCCACCGCCTCGAGGATCGGCTGGAGGACGGGCAGGGTGATCAGGATGATCGAGACCGCCTCCAAAAACATCCCGAGGATGATGAAGAGCACCGAGGTCACCGCGAAGATCTCGTAGCGCCCGAAGCCGTGGGCGACGATCCACTCGGCGGTGAGGGCGGGAATCTGCTTGTTGGTCATGTAAAGGGAGAAGAGCATCGCCGCCGAGACAATGAGGTAGATCATCGCGGTGATCGAGACCGCCTCCCGGAGCATCCGCACCCAGTCCGAAAGGCTGGCCTCCCGGTAGATGAAGACCGAGACCAAGACGGCATAGAAGAGTGCGATCACCGAGGACTCGGTGGGGGTGGCGATCCCAGTGTAGATCGTGCCCATGATCAAGACCGGCAGGAAGATCCCGGGCAGCGCCCACCAAAGCGTGCGCCAGCGCTCCGGCCAGTCAGCGCGCGGGAGGCGGCCGTATCCCGCCCGCCGGGCGTACCAGATGGCGAAGGCGATCAGGCTCCCGCCGAGCAGGAACCCGGGGAGGATGCCGGCGATGAAGAGCTTGCCGATCGACTGGTCGGTGGTGATGCCGTAGATGATCATGGTCACGCTCGGCGGGATCAGGATCCCGAGCGTGCCCGAGGTGGCCACCAGCCCCATGGCGTAGCGCTTGGCATAGCCGTTTTGGATCATCGCTGGGATGGTCACCGAGCCGATGGCGGCGGCGGTGGCCGGGGAGGAGCCGGAGATCGCCGCGAAGATCATCGAGGAGACCACCACCACCACGCTCAAGCCCCCGGGGACGTGGCCCACCCAGGCGCGGACGAACTCGACCAGGTAGCGGGCGATCCCGCCGTGGGCCATCACCACCCCGGTGAAGACGAAGCCGGGGATCGCGAGCAGGGCGAAGGAGTTGATGCCCTCGAACATCCGCGAGGGCACCTGGAGCACGTTGAAGCCAGGCTCGAGCGCAAAGGCGATGAGCGAGGAGAGGGCGAGGGAGACCCCGATGGGCACCCGAAGCAGGAGGAAGAGGGCGAAGAGCCCAAAGAGCACCAGCATCGAAACGCCCACGCTCATACCCCGCTCACCTCCTCGTGGACCTCGGCCCGCCCGCTATAGAGGTCGAGGAAGCCGAGGGCGAACTGGAAGGCGAAAAGCGCGAAGCCAAGTGGCAGGATGAAGGTCAGGATCCACTCTGGGATGTCGGTGTAGATCGAGCGGAGGCCAAGCTGCCGGAGGAACATCACGTAGTGCCAGCCGGCCACGGTGATGAAGGCGGAAAAGAGCAGGCCGATGGCGTGGGCCAAAAGGTCGAGCCGCCGCTTTCCCACAGGCCCCAGGAAGCTAAAGAGGATGTCCACGGTGATGTGCCGCCCCTCCCGGAGGGCCACGGTGAAGCCGAACATCGCCCCCCAGGCCACGAAGATGCGGGCGAACTCGTCGGCCCAGCCCGGGGGGTTGTTGAGCACGTAGCGCATGAAGACGCTGATCAGCACCACCGCGAGACCCGCGCTCAAGAAAACCCCGGCGAGCACGTCCGAGAGCACGTAGAAGAACCGGCGGAACCCGGGGCGCTTCGCCAGAAAGGCGGCGAGGACGAAGACCACAAGGGCAAAGATCGCGGATTGCCATAGCAACGTGTTTAGCGTGACCATGCTTGCCCCCACGATAAGCCGAGGCCGGGGGCCCGCCGCCCCCGGCCTCGGGCCGGCGAGCGGCTAGCGGAGCGCCTTGATCGCGTTGATGAGGTCCCAGCCCACCTTGTCGCCGTACTGGTCGTAGACCGGCTTCAGCGCCTCGGCCAGCGCCTCGCGCTCGGCGTCGGTGAGCTCCACTACCTCCATCAGGTCGCGGAGCTTATTGAGCGCGTCCTGGTTCAGCTTCTCGGCCTCGGCGAAGGCGACCTCGTTGGCGTGGGCGATGCCCTCGAGGAAGATCTTCTTCTGCTCGGGGGTCAGGCTATTCAGGAAGATCTTGTTGGTGATGACCACGTAGTCGAGCCGGTGGTGGCGGGTGAGGGAGAGGTACTTCTGCACCTCGTAGTAGCGCTGGGTGTAGATGTTGGAGAGGGTGTTCTCCTGCCCGTCCACCACGCCCTGCTGCAGCGCCTGGTAGACCTCGGAGAAGGCGAGCGGCACGGCGGTGGCCCCGAGCGCCTTCATCATCGCCTCGAGCACACCCGAGGTCTGGGTGCGGAACTTCAGGCCCTTGAAGTCCTCCGGCTTCCTAAGCGGCTTGTTGGCGGTGAAGTGCACGAAGCCGTTCGGCCAGAAGCCAAGCCCCACGAGCCCCGCCTTGTCCAGGCTGTTGAGGAGCTTCTTCGCCGCCTCGGACTGGGTGAAGCGCTTGAAGTGCTCGGTGTCCTTGAAGAGGTAGGGCATGTCCACGAACTGGAAGGCGGGGTTGTAGCCCTTGAGCTTGGTGGCGGAGGGGACGAGCAGCTGGATGTTGTTGAAGATGAGCGCATTCAGCCCCTCGGCGTTGTCCTTGTAGAGCTGGCTCGAGGGGTAGAGCTCGACCTTCATGGTGCCGCCCGACTTCTCCTCGATGTAGGCCTTGAGCGCCTGGGCAGCCTTGCCCTTGGGGGTGTTCAGGGTGGTGACGAACGAGAACTTAATCACCACCGGCTTCGCCGCAAGACCCAGCGAAGCGCCTAGCGTAAGGGCCAAAACCGTGAAAAGCGCGCCGATCCTTTTCATAAACGTTCACCTCCTCGTGCGTCTGCGTGCGCATTCTACCGGCATGCCCCAGGGGGTACAAGGGCAGGCGTCCCAATCCGTATTCTGGGCCCGTGCAGGTTCTCGATTTTCGTAGCGATACCCTGACCCGGCCCACCCCGGCGATGCGGCGGGCGATGGCCGAGGCCGAGGTGGGGGACGACGTCTACGGCGAGGACCCCACCGTGAACCGGCTCGAAGCCACCCTGGCCGAGCTCCTGGGCTTCGAGGCGGCGCTCTTCTTCCCCTCGGGGACGATGGCGAACCAGACCGCCCTGCTCCTCCACGCCCCCCGGGCGAGCGAGGTCCTGGCCCCCGAGGGCGCCCACGTCTTCGAGTTCGAGCTGGCCGCCCCCGCGATGCTCTCAGGAGTCCTCGTCCGGCCCCTCCCCGCGCCCTCAGGCCGGCCTGACCCCGGGGCGGTGGCGGCGGCGGTCCACACCTCGGTGCACCAGGCGCCCACCGCGTTGCTTTGGCTCGAGAACACCCACAACCTCGCGGGCGGCACCGTCCTCGACCGCAACCTCACCGACCGGCTCCTCTCGGTCGCGCGGGAAAAAGAGCTAAAAGCCCACCTCGACGGGGCCCGGATCTGGAACGCGGCGGTGGCGCTGAAAACCCCGCCGGCGGCGCTCGCCGCGGGGTTTGATTCGGTAATGGTCTCGCTCTCCAAGGGGCTCGGCGCCCCGGTGGGGAGCGTGCTTCTTTTGCCCCGGGCGCTTCTTCCCGAGGCCCGGCGCTACCGCAAGGTCATGGGCGGGGGGATGCGCCAAGCCGGGGTGCTGGCGGCGGCGGCGCTGGTCGCGCTTTTGGACTGGGAGGAGACCCTCGCCCGGGACCACGCCCTGGCCCAAGCCCTGGCCGAGGGCTTCGCGAAGCTCGGGCTCGCGGTGGACCCGCCCCCCGAGACCAACATGGTCTACCTCCGCGTCGAGGACGCCCCCGGCTTTTGCCGGCGGCTCGAGGCAGTGGGGGTGCGGGCGCTTCCCCTGGGCGAGGACCGGGTGCGCTTCGTCACCCACCGCGACCTGCCGGAGGACGCGGCCCGGCTAGCCCTCGCGCGCATCGAGCAGGTCCTCTAGCGAGACCCGCGAGAGGAAATCCCGCCAGGGGCGGTGGCCGGCGGCCTCGGCCTGCTGCCTGACGGCGGCGAGCTTGTCCTCGTCCCGTGCCGCCAGCGCCCAGGCGAAAAGCGCCCGGCTCGCGGCGTAGGGGTCGCGCTCCTGGGCGGCCCGGCGGTAGGCCTTCTCGGAAAGTTCCACCGCCCGCGCCTTTCCCTTGCCCCAAAGCGCCTGGGCCTCGGCGAGGAGGGCGAGACTCACCGCGCTGAAAGGCCGGCCGGCGAGCTCCTGCAGCCCCATCGCCGCCGGCAGGGGGCCGGTGGCCGCCTCCCGGGCCTTCCCCATGCGAAGAAGCGCTTCCCCTTCCAGGAGCAGGGCCATGAGCAGGAGCTCGTAGCTCCCCGCCCGCTCCGCTACCTCGCGCACCTCGCGGGCGCGGTGGACGGCGAGCGCGGGCTCGCCGGTGAGGGCCTCGAGCTGACCGAGGTGCAAAAGCGCCCAGTAGCGCTCGTCGTACTCGCTGGCGACGAGCCCTTCCAGCCAGCGCCGGCCTTCCTCCACCTTTCCGGCGCGAAGGAGCGCCGCCCCCAGGTTGAGCTCAGCCCGGGGGCGGGTCCGGGGTTCGATGCGCTCGAGCACCGCCTCGAGCACCCGGGCGGTGGCCTCGGGGCGGAAAAGCCGCCAGTAGAGGTCGGCGAGGTCGAGCGCGGTGCGGGGCTCGAGGGGGTAGGCGGCCTCCACCTCGGCGAGGATCTTGAGCGCCTCGTCCTCCCGGTGGGTGTCGGCGAGCATCCCCGCCTTGCCCACCGCGGTGGACCAGAGGCCGCGGAGGATCTCCTCCCGCTCGCTTTCGAGCCAGGCGCGGAACTCGGGAAGGGGGCTATCGAGCCCGGGCGCGAGCTCGCCGTAGAGCGCGCGGAGGCGGTCCAAGTCGCGGTAGGCCTCCTGCCAGTAGTCCACCACGTCGCTCTCCACGTTGAGGCGGAACTCGGTCCCCTGAGCCTCGAGCAGGGGGCCGTAGGGGCTTTGGTTCACCGCCTCGATGGCCTCGGCAAGCGGCGGGATCACCCTCCTGAGCTCCTCGAGCGAGCGCCAGCCCGGCCGGGCGGCAAGGTAGACGACGAGCTCCGCCCCCGGCGAGGGGGGCAGGTCCTCGGGCAGGGCGCCGAGCAGGCGAACGCGCTTTAGTCCTTCCACGGCTCGACCAGCTTGTAGATGACGAGGGCCGCGAGCAGGGTCCGGCTCCCCTCGCCGGCGGCGCTGAACTTGACGTCCACCAAGACGGCCTCCTTGGGCAGCTCGGCGACCGCCCGGTTGATGCGCTCCTCGAAGAGGTCGGGGTCGGTGCCGGTCACGACGCGGAAGCGGAGCTCCTCCATCCTTCCCACGATACCAGCCCGCCCTCGCGTACAATGGGTCCATGAACCTGGAAGCGCGGCTCAAGGAGGCCACCCAGGACCCGATCCTGAGCGAGCTCAAGGGAAGCGAGGGGCTTTTCGCCATCACCCCCCGCGAGCTCATCTACGTGGGGCCCGAGGGGGTGCAGCGGGCGCCGCTCGCCGAGGTCCGCCGGGTCGCGAGCGCCAAGGGCGGGCGCCTCCTCATCGCCGGCAAGGAGGCGACCTTCATCGAGGCCTCGGTGGCGGGCTTCGACGTCGGCGAGCTCAAGCTCTTCTTCGAAAGCGTCAAGGGCTACGTCGCCAAGGCCCGGCGGGGGGAGC
>WFXV01000205.1 GCA_015490435.1 Thermaceae bacterium | reverse complement strand
GGGTGATCTGGAGCGCTGATCGCGGGCGCTGGGTGGGGAAGAGCTGGGTGCTCGAGCACCCCTGGCGGGTCGAGGGGGCCTCGGTCGAGCGCTGGGAACGGGTCGCCCTCCACTTCCCCGCCCGCTACCTGCCCCGGGCCGCCACCCGGGGCTACGAGGGGCTCTCGCTTCCCGAGCTAAGGGAGATCGCCAAGGTAGACCCCAAGGCCCGCTTCCCCCTGGCCCGGCGCTACGCCGACGCCGCCGGGGTGGTGGTGCTCGCCTGGCTCGCCCTGGTGATCGGGCTCTCCCTCCGGGAGGCGGCCTGGGCGTTCGCCCTCGTGGTGCTCCTCATCTTCGGCTACTACGTGCTCTGGGTCGCCGCCGCCCGGCTCGCCGGGGTGGCGGCGGTGGGGCCGGCGGCGGCCTGGCTTCCGAACCTGGTCTACGGGATCCTGGCGACGGTGGGGACGGTGAGGCTTAGGTGACCACCTTAGACCGCTACCTCCTCCGGGAGGCCCTCGCCTACCTCACCGGGGGGCTCTTGGTGGCGGTGCTCCTGCTCCTCGGGGGGGTGCTCTTCGAGGTGCTGGCGCCGCTCGTGACCAAGGGGGTGGCGCCCCTCGCGCTCGCCCAGTACCTCGCCTACCGGGTGCCGGAGGCGGTCTACCGCGGGCTTCCCATCGCCTACCTCTTCGCCCTTTTGCTCCTTCTTTCCCGCATGGCCGAGGACTCCGAGCTAAAAGCCCTGCTCGCCGCCGGGATCCCCCGGGAGCGGGTGATCCTCACCCTGGTTTGGTTCGGCGGGGTGCTCGCCCTTTTCGGCTTCGTGCTCGGGGCCGAGACGGTGCCCCGGGCCAACCAGAAGGCCCGGGCGGTGCTCCAGCGGGCGATCCTTGAGCGCCCCCGGGCGCTGCTCGAGCCCGGCACCTTCTTCACCGACGCCTACGGCCGGCTCGTCTACGTCGGCCGGGTGGACGAGGAGGGGATCGGCGAGGTCCGGCTCCTCTCCCGGGACGAGGTGCTCGCCGCCGAGCGCGGCCGGTTCGAAAAAGGGGTGCTCGAGCTCGGGCAGGGGATCCGGGTCACCTTCGAGGAAAGCCGCCCCCGCACCGTCGCCCGCTTCGCCCGCGCCCGGCTCCCCTTGAAGGAAATCGCCGCCCTGCCCCGGAGCCTGGCCTCGGACCTCACCCTGGGGGAGCTCCGGGACCGCATCCGGCGGGCGGCGAAAAGGGGCATCCCCCACCCCGCCGAGGCCACTGCGTTTTACCGCAAGTTCGCCGAGCCGCTCGCCAGCGTGGTCTTCGCCCTCTTCGCCGGGGGGATCGCGTTTTGGATGCTGGCCGGAAGCCGGAGCCTCGGCCTCGTGGGGGTGGTGACGATCACCTTCTTCTACTACGCCACCTGGTCAGTCTTCCGCATCATGGGCGAGCAGGGGGCGATCCCCGCCTGGCTCGGGGGGTTCGGGCCCGACCTCCTCTACCTCGCCCTCGCCCTGCTCTTTCTGGGGGTGGGTCGGCGGTGAGGCTTCTCGGGGCGCTTTTCATCCTCCTCGGCCTCGCCCTCGCCGCCGAGGTCAAGATCGAGGCGGCCGAACGGCTCTTCCTCACCGGGGACGGGGAGGGGGTGGTGCTCGAGGGCAACCCGGTCGTCCTCGTCTACAAGGACCGCCGGATCGAGGCCCGCCGGGTCACCTACTTCCGCAAGGCGAAAAGGCTCCTCCTCGAGGGCGAGGTCCGCTACACCGACCCCGAGGGCCGGACGATCACCGCCCGGACCCTCACCCTCCTGCTTGAGGACGAGGCGCTTGTCGCGCTCGCGGTCACCCTCCGGGACCAGGAGATCGAGTTCCGGGCCCCCGAGGCCTGCCGGAGCCGGGGCCAGATCCTCCTTTCCCAAGGACTCTTTAGCCCCTGCCTCGCCTGCGGCCAGGATCCCCCGGACTACGCCTTCTTCGCCCGCAAGGTGGTGATCTACCCCGGCGACCGGATCGTGGCCCATGACGTCTGGGTCGAGTTCGGGGGCGAGCGGGCCTTCTACCTCCCACTGCTCGTCCTCCACACCGGGCCCCGGCGGCCCCGGCTTGCCCTCGGCTACTCCGAGACCGACGGCTTCACCCTCGAGGCCGACCTCCCCTACGTCACCGCCGGCGGCCTCGGCTTCACCCTGCTTCGCTACTTCGAGCGCCGGGGGTGGGGCTTTGGCTTCGACCACTGGGGCACGGGGGCGGCGCGGGAGCACTACCGCTTCCTCTACCTCCCCCCGCCTGCAGGCGAAGAGGAGGGGACGATCGAGCTCCTCGCCGAGTGGGCGCTCGAGGCGGACGGCTGGAAGCGGAGCTTTTACCTAAAGCGGGACGACCAAAGGGTGCGGGGGCGGTTTTCCCTCACCGCGAGCGCCGAAAAGACCGAGAAGACCGACCCCTACGTCCGCTTTACCTTAGAGCGGGTCTTCGACACCAGGCCGGACGCCCCCGCCCCCACCGGGCGCTTCCGCAACCCCGAAGTCGAGCTCGCCTGGCGCAAGGGGGTGCGCTGGGGGGCGCTTTACATTACCGGGCGGGCGGTGGTCGGCGGCTACGAGGCCGCCACCAACCGGCAAAACCGCTCCGCCCGGGCCGAGGGGCCGAGGATCGCCGCGGGCCGGGTCCTCCTCGAGCACCGCGAGGGCCTCACCCCCCGGCTCCCCGGGGGCTTCTTCCTCACCGGCGAGAACGCCTTTTCCGGCTACTACTACAGCACCGCCGAGATCCAGGTGGACTGGAAGAGCGTGCTCAAGGCCGGCTACCGCCGGGGCGGCTTTGAGGCCGGGCTCGACCTCTTCCGCTGGGTGCGCGAGGGCGAGACCCCCTTCGCCTTCGACCGCCTGCCCACCCGGCGGAAGGCCTACGCCGCTCCCTACGTGAAGCTTCGGCCCAACCCCCTGGGCTTTTCCCTCTCCACGGGCTACGAATTCTTTGAACGGGCCCTTTTGCCCCTCGAGGCCGAAGGCGCGCTCAAAGCGGGAGCGCTTTCCGCCAAGCTCCGCTACCGGCGGGACCTAAAGGCCAGCCGCCCCCTCGAGCTCCGGGCCGAGGCCCGCTATAGCCCCCGCCCCTTCAGCCTCTCGGCGAGCGTCGGCTACCGATACGACGAGGACCGCTACGACCCCCTCCTCCTCCGGGCCGCCTACGCCCTCCCCGGAGGCTCGGCCGCCCTCTCCACCCGCTACGACCCGAAGGCGGGCCGCTTCCTTTTCACCCAGACGAGCCTCGCCTTCCGCCAAGGGGAAAAGAGCGCGAACCTGCGGGCGAGCTACGACCACCGCCGGAAGGTCCTGACCGCCTCCGGCGGGCTCGGGATCGGCCCCTGGCGGCTCTCGGCGAACCTCCGCTACCCCCGGCCCGATGGGCAAGCCGAGCCCGAGGACGGGGAAGAGGGCAAGCTCACCGGCCGGTTTGGCCTCGCCTATCGCACCCACCGGCTCGAGCTCACCGGCCGACTCACCGCCCTCGGCTTCGAGCAGGCGAGCCTCGCCCTGGCCTCGAGCGGCAACACCCTCAAGGGCCGCTGGGACGCCCGCGCCCGGCTCCACCTCCCCGATCTCGCCGACCCCGGGGTCTACCTCGCCGAGCTCGCGCTCCGGGGCGGGGTGGAGCTCACCCCGAGCCTCGCCCTTCAGGGCGGGCTCAGCTACCGCCGGAGCGATACCCGGGAGACCCTCGCCTTCCAAAACTTCGGCGTCACCCTGGCGCTCGCCCGCGAGGGGCCGGCCCGGGTCTTCTTCTCCACCTTCCTAAACCAGAGCTTCGACCTGAGAAGCGGGGAGCCCACGCCCTTAAAGCCCCGCTTCGTCCTCACCTACGACCGCTGCTGCTGGGCGCTTCGCTACACCATCGACACCCAGAAGGAAGAGGTCCGCCTCTCCCTCGTCTACAGCGGCCAAGGCGCGGACCTGGTCTTGGACGAGGCCGGGATCCTGCTCCCCGGGGGGGTGCGCGTGCCGTGAAACGGGTCCTTTGGCTCTTCTTGCTCGGGCTCTTGCTCGCCGCCTGCGAGGGCACCCAGGAGCCCGAGCTCCCGGTGGTGCTGGCAGCGGCCGACGAGGGCGACCTCGCCTTCTACCCCACCCGCGCCCTCCGGGAGGGAAGCGCGGACGCGATCGGGCGCTGGAGCCTCACCGAGGTTCAGGACCTCCTCGCCGGGGAGAAGCTCTGGGTCCTCACCGGCGCCGAGCTTCGCCGCTACGACACCGCCACCTTCACCCTAGACGCCGTCCCCGCCGAGGCAGACGCCCTCGAAGCGGCCTGGACGATTTCCGATGAATGCACCGGCGGCCACCTGGCCCTGGGCGCGGCCGAGGTCCTCGTTTTCTGCGCCCCCGAGCGGGTCTACCGCCTGGCGAAGGACGCGGGCGCGGGCGACCCCCTGACCCCGGTGGACACCGCCTCATACGCGAGCTTCACCCCCCTCGACCTCGCCCTCTTCCCCACCGACGCCGGCGACCGCCTCGCTCTCGCCTACGCCCGGGCGACGGGCTGGCACTTCGCGCTCCTCGGCGACGGCCCGACCTTCGAGCGGGACCTTTCGAGCCCTGAGAGCGCAGACCCCCTGCGGCTTTACCTCGCCCCCACCGACGGGGTGCTCTGGGCGCTTGCCGGAAGCGAGCTCTGGCGCTTCGACGGATCCGCGATCGAGCGTAAGGCGAGCGCCGAACGCGCCCGCCCGGCCCGCCTCACCGGCGACCTCGGGCTCGTCGTCGCCTACGGCGAGGGCTACCTGGTCACCGACGGGAAGCGAACCGAGGAGGCCGGCTACCCCGCGTTCGCCGCCGGCTGGCTCGACCCCGACCTCTACCTCTACCTCGCCACCGGGGACAGCCTGATCGTCTACGACGCCGCCGGGCTGCCGCTCACGCGGCTTCACGCCCTCTCGCTCCCCGGGATCCGGGCCCTTTCCGGCTTCGTTCTGCGCTAGGCTTACTTCCATGAAGGTCGCGATCGCGCTCGCCAAGGACGGCAAGGGGATCTACCCCGGTCCCTTCGGGCACGCCCCCGCCTACGCCGTCTTCGAGGTGGAGGGGGGTGCGTGCCGGGAGCTCGAGCGGGTGGAAAACCCCTACGCCCGCGAGGAAGGCGGCAACAAGCCGGAAAAGCTCAAGAACCTCCTCATGGGCACCGCGCTCTGGGTGGGCCGGCGCTTCGGCCACGACGACCCCCACCACGCCCACCACCCGGCCCCGCCGGTGCCCCACCGGAAGACCGAGGCCGAGACCCTCGAGGAAGCCCTGAAGGAGCTGGGATGCGCCTCCACCACGTAGGCATCGCGGTGCGCGACCTGGAGGCCGCCCGCGCCCGCTACGCCCTCCTCGGCTACCGGCTCGCCAAGAAGGGAGAGGTTCCCGAGCAGGGAGTGCGGGTCTACTGGCTCGAGCCCGAAGGGAACGGGCCTGCGCTCGAGCTCCTCGCCCCCACCGCCCCCGAGACCCCGGTGGGGAGGTTTCTGGAAAAACGGGGCGAGGGGATCCACCACCTGGCCTTCGCCACCCCGGAGATCAAGGCCGCCCTCGCCCGGCTCAAGGCCGAGGGCCTCCCCCTGGTGGACGAGACCCCCCGCGCGGGTTTCGGCGGCCACCGGGTCGCCTTCCTCCACCCGAGGGCCTTCCTCGGCGTGCTGGTGGAGCTCGTCGAGGAATGAACCGGGCCTACCTCGCCGCCGCCCTTGTCTACATGGCGGCGATCTTCGCCCTCTCCTCGCTCCCTGGGAACGAGGTGGGCATCCCCCCGCCCTGGGACAAACTCGCCCACCTCGTCGAGTACGCCCTCCTCGGCTTCCTGCTCGGCCGGGGCACCCAAAAGCCCCCCCTCGCCTTCGCCCTCGCCGCCCTCTACGGTGCGAGCGACGAAGTTCACCAGGCCTTCGTCCCCGGCCGGGAGGCAAGCCTTTCCGACTGGCTCGCGGACGCGCTCGGCGCCGCCCTCGGCGCCCTCCTCAGTCGTCGTCCCTAGGGCGCATCTCCCACTCGTCCTCGATCGGGTCGTAGGTGGGCTCGTAATCCGGGCCCCCGGTCTCGAACCGGTCCTCCACCGGGTTGTAGACCGCCCCCGCGCCCGGCGACTGCAAATCGAAGCGGTCCGCCGCCGGGTTGTAGACCGGCACCGAGCCCGGCGGCGCGTACTGGAAGCGGTCCTCGACCGGGTTGTACTGAAGCTCCCAGTCCTCGGGCACCACCTCCCAGGTGTCCTCGACCGGGTTGTACTTCGGCACCTTCATACCCCGAGCATACGCCGGTGCGAAAAATCCCTCAAAAAACGCCCTACACCGAAAACGCCCAGCGCCCCTTCGCCATGAGAAGAACCTCGCGCCCCTCGGCGTCCACCCCGAGGACGTCCATCTCCTCGGAGCCGATCATCCAGTCCTGGTGGATGAGGCTCTCGTTCATGCCCCGCTTCTTCCGCTCCTCGTGGGATAGCCGGTCGGCGTCCTTCAGGTTTTCGCTGTAGGCCTGGCCGAAGGCGATGTGGCTGGCGGCGTTTTCGTCGAAGAGGGTGTTCAAAAAGAGCACCCCTGCCCGCTTTACCCCGGAGTCGGCGGGCACCAACGCCACCTCGCCGAGCCTTTTCGCCCCCTCGTCGGTTTCGAGCAGGGTCTTTACCGCCTCGAGGCCCTCCTCCGCCCGTACCTCGACCGCGACCCCATTTTCAAAGCGGACCATAAGCCCCTTCACCAAGACCCCGTTTAGGGTAGAGGGCATCGTCGCCCGCACCCGGCCGAAGACCCGCTCCCGGTGGGGCATGGTGAAGACCTCCTCGGTGGGGATGTTGGGGAGCACACGAAGGCCGTTTTTGGCCTCGCCCCAACCCCCCTTCCAGACGTGCCCCTCGGCGAGCCCCACGGTGAGGTCGGTGCCCGGCCCCACGAAGCGAAGGGCGGCGAAGTTCCGCTCCGTGAGCCAGGCCGCCCGGGCCGAGAGCTCGTCCGCCCGGCGGCGCCACTCCGCGAGCGGGTCCTCGGCGTCGAGTCGGGTGGCGACCCGGATCGCCTCCTTGAGCCGCGAAAGGGCCTCCTCCTCGGGCAGCTCGGGGAAGACCGCCCGCGCCCAGCCCCGGACCGGGTAGCCGACGATCGTCCAGTTGGTGGCAAAACGCGAGATCGGAAGCAAAACCGGGCGGTAGGCCCGGGCGTGGGCCTGCATCGCCCGGGAAAGCCGCTCCGGGGGAACGTCGGCGAGCAGCCGGGGATCCTCCCCGGCCACCGCGAGCCGGGCCATCTCGCCGCTTTCGAGCCGCTCCCCGATCGCCCGGTAGAGCCACTCCGGCGCATGGTCGAGGGCTTCCTCGCGGGCGAGGAGCAGGCGCACCCGGGCGAGCTCGTCGTCGGCGAAGAAGGGGACCACCGCCACCCCGCCGGACTGGTAGACCTCCCGGGCGATCGCCCGCACCAGGGGAAGCTGTTCCACGTGGGCGGTGAGGAAGACCTCTTGGCCTTCCTTAAGGTTCAGCCCCACCCGAACCGCAAGCCTCGCAAGCGTCTCCTCAAAGCTCATAGCGTCTCCCTCCACCATTCGAGATAGGCCTCGAGCCGCGCCACGCGCCGGTCGGGCCGGCCCGCGCGGGAGAGCTCGTGGCCTTCCTCGGGTACGCGGAAGAACCGGGTCTTGACCCCGCGGTCAAAGAGCGCCGTGTACCAGGTCTCCCCCTGGTCGATGGGGCAGCGGTGGTCCTGTTCGGCGTGGACCACGAGGGTGGGGGCCTTGACCCGGTGGGCGTACTTCAGGGGGCTTTTCTCCCAAAGCACTTCCGGGTTCTCCCAAGGGTCAGCAAATAGCTGCATCCGGGCAAAAGGCGGCCCGATGTCGGAGGCGCCGAAGAAGCTCAACCAGTTCGAGATCGAGCGGTCGGTGACCGCGGCCTTGAAGCGCTCCGGGTGCCGGCCGGTGAGCCAGTTCGTCATGTACCCGCCGTAGCTCCCCCCGGCGACGCCCACCCGCTCTGGGTCGAGGGGAAACCTCCGGAGCGCCTCGTCCAAGAGCCCGAGGAGGTCGGCCTCGTCGATCTCGCCCCAGCGCCCCTGGAGCCTCGCGAAGGCCTCGCCGTAGCCGGTCGAGCCCCGGGGGTTCCCAAAGACCACGGCGTAGCCTGACGTGGCGAAGAGCTGGAGCTCGAACATGAGCGCCTCGCCGAAGGCGGTGTGGGGCCCGCCGTGGATGTAGAGGATCACCGGATGGGGCCCCTCGCCCTCGGGGAGGAGCACCCAGCCCGGGACCTCGTGGCCCTCGGGGGCGCGGTAGGAGAGGGCCTCGGGCTGCTTGAAGCGCATTCTCAGGCGCGTATTGGGGTCAAAAACCTCGCGGCCCTTCCAGACGAGCCTCGGCCCGTGGTCGAAGTCCTCGACGAGGAGCGCCTCGCCCCCGTGGGCGAAGGCCACCACCGACTTCCCGGTGTCCAGGGGCTCGGGGTCTCTTCCCCCCTCGGCGCGGTAGAGCACCCCCCGCCCCCTTTCGGTGACCAGGAAGTAGATGGCGCCGTCCTCGCCGAACGCGGGTCCCTGGCGGTAGGCGCCGTAGCGCACGTCGGAGTTCACCGAGTTGCCGAGGTGACCCCGAAAGCGCGTGCGCGGGGTGCCGCCGTAGGGCAGGTAGACGAGCTCGGAATAAAGCCCTCCCTCCGCCACCGGAAAGTGCACGAGGGCAAGGCCCTCGGGACCGGCGGCGAGGCCGTGGAGCATCCCGCCCGGGGTGAAAAGCTCCTCGAGCTCGCCCTCCTCATACTTCCAAAGCGTCCCCTGCCAGCGGGCCCGGGCGCGGGCGTCCCTGGCGGCGAGGAAGTAGATCGCGCCGTCCTCGCCGAAGACCGCCTCCTCCACCGGGGGAAAGCGGGAGAAGAGCTTCTTCTTCCCCAGGTAGACCTCGACCGGGCTTTCGTTCAAGAGCCCCTTGCCGTCGAACTTGAAGGGCCAGGCCTCGAAGACGCTGGGGCGGCCGGGTTTTTGCCGTTCCTTCGGCGTCCAGTAAAGCACCCGGCCGCGATCGTCCACGGCGAAGCCGAGGACGCCATTTTTCGCCGCGGTGATGGGCTCGGGCTCGCCGCCGGCGAGCGGGAGGCGAAAGACCTGGGGAACCTCCCCTTCCTTCCGCAGAAAGTAAATGAAGCTCCCCTTCCAAACGGGGTTTCTTGCTTCTCCCCGGGTCAGGTACCGCACCCGGCCGCCCTCGTAGGCGGCGAGGCGCGTCTCGTAGCGGGGCGGGTCCCCCTCCACGATCCGGGTGACCAGGAAGAGGGGGCCCCGGGGCCCCTCGGCCAGGCCCGAGAGGAAGCGGAGCTTGTAAAGCAGCTCGGGGCGCATGCCCCGAGCCTACCAGAAACCTGACCCGCGGGTCAGCGCCGGGCCGCGCGCCGGCGGGAGGCCTGGGCCTCGCGCTCGGCATCGGCCTCGAGGAGGTGGGCGAGCAGCCCCGCGAGCGTCTCGGTGTCCTCGGCCTTGATCCAGGCGCGGGCGGCCTCGCGCCAGCGGGCGCGCTTCGCCTCGGGCTGGCTCCGGGCTCGATCCAGGAGGGCCTTGAGCCGGGCGTGGCGGGCGGCCTCTGGGCTTGGGAGCTCGGCGCGCGCGAAGCGGCGACCCACGGCGTCCTCGAGCCGGCGAACGCGGTAGCGCTCGTTCCCCTCCACGAGGAGGGCCACCGTGCCCTCGCGGCCGGCGCGCCCGGTGCGACCGGAGCGGTGCTGATAGGCCTCGGCCCGCTCGGGGAGCTGGTAATGGACGACGAGGTCCACCTCGGGGATGTCGAGCCCCCGGGCAGCGACGTCGGTGGCCACCAGGACCCGCGACCGACCCTCGCGAAAGGCGAGGAGGGCGCGCTCGCGGTCCCGCTGGCCAAGGTCCCCGTGCACCGCGCGGGCGGCGTGGCCCCGCTCGGCGAGGCCCTGGGCGATCCGGTCGGCCTCGGCCTTGGTACGCACGAAGACGATCGCCCGCTCCGGGGCCTTCGCGAAGAGAAGGTCCGAGAGCACGTGCTCCCGCGCCCGCCCCGGCACCCGGTAGACCTCCTCCCGGTAGGCCACCCGCTCGTCCCGGGTGACGTCGGCCACCACCGGGTCCTTGAGGTGGCGGCGGGCGAGCCGGCGGGCCCAGGGGGGAAGGGTGGCGGAAAAGAGCAGGGTCTGGCGCGCCCCCGGCGTGGCCCCTAAGAGGGCCTCAACCTCCTCCTCAAACCCCATCGAGAGCATCTCGTCGGCCTCGTCGAGGACGGCGACCTCCACCCGACCGAGGTCGAGCACCCCGCGCTTTAGGTAATCCCGGGCCCGGCCCGGGGTGGCGACGACGACGTCGGCACCCTCCTTTAGGGCGCGGGCCTGGGCCTGGTAGCCGGTGCCACCGTAGACTGCCACCACCTTGAGGTGGGGCGCGAGCCAGGCGAACTCCCGGGCCACCTGCAGGGCGAGCTCGCGGGTGGGGGCGAGCACGAGCGCCCGGGGGGCCCGGCCCCGGGCCTTGGAGGAGGCAAGCCGCTCGGCGATCGGCAGGGCAAAGGCGAGCGTCTTGCCGGTGCCGGTGCGGGCAAGGCCCAAGACGTCTCCCCCGGCGAGCGCCGGGGGCAGGGCGAGCTCCTGGATGGGGGTGGGCTTCTCGATGCCGCGGGCCGAGAGGCGGCGGACCGCCTGATCGCTGAGTCCTAGGTCTTCAAACTGCATCTCGCTTCCTTTCCGGGGCCTTTCGCACCTCCCCGAAAAGGAAACCCGCGAAAATCCCCTAAAGCTTTAAAAGCTTAAAGCACGGAGCGTGAAAAGTCAAGCGTAAAAAGACCAGTATGGCACATGAAAAGTGCTAACTTTGAATACGGGCCGAACGCAGATCATACCTATTCGGAGGTCCCTATGCCCTTAGACCTAAAGACGCTTGAAACTTGGCTCTGGGACGCGGCCTCTGCCATCCGCGGCCCGGTGGACGCGCCAAAGTTTAAGGACTATATCCTGCCGCTGATCTTCCTAAAGCGGCTTTCCGACGTCTTCGAAGACGAGTTCAATCGGCTGGCCGAGGAATACAAATCGCGCGAGGTAGCGGAGCAGATCATTGAGCGCGAGCGGGCCGACGGAACCATCGCCGCTGGCCGGGGTACGGTGCGGTTTTACATCCCCAAAGAAGCGCGTTGGGAAAACATAAAAAACCACGGCACCGCGGGGCTCGGTCAGTACCTCACCGACGCGGTGCGCGCGGTGGCCCGGGAAAACCCCAGGTTGCAAGGGGTCATTGACATTGTCGACTTCAACGCCACCACCGCCGGCCAGCGCATCGTTCCCGACGAATATTTGGCCCGATTGATCGACGTGCTCTCCCGGCACCGGCTGGGGCTTTACGACGTGGAACCGGACGTTTTGGGCCGGGCTTATGAGTACCTCCTCCGCAAGTTCGCCGAAGACCAGGGGCAAAGCGCAGGCGAGTTTTACACCCCGCGCGAGGTGGCCATGCTGATCGCTAGATTGCTTGAGCCCGAGCCGGGCCAACACGTCTACGACCCCGCCGCGGGTTCCGGCGGCCTCCTGATCAAAACCTACCTGCGCCTCTTAGAAACCCACGGCGTGGAAGAAAACGGCCGCAAGAAGCTTCCCTCACACCTGCCGCCGTTCAAAGTCTACGGCCAAGAGATCAACCCCACCACCTACGCCATGGCGAAGATGAACACCGTCATTCACGACATGCACGATGCCGAAATCAAACTTGGCGACACCATGCGAAACCCTGCGTTTAAAGACGCCAGCGGTCGCCTTGCCACCTTTGACCTGGTGGCGGCCAATCCCATGTGGAACCAGGAGTTCCCTCAAGAGGTTTACGAAAACGACCCCTTCGAGTGCTTTAAGTTCGGCATTCCACCGTCCTCGAGCGCCGATTGGGGCTGGCTACAGCACATCCTGGCCTCGCTAAACGAGCGCGGCCGGGCGGCAGTGGTGCTGGATACCGGTGCGGTCAGCCGCGGCAGCGGCACCCAAGGGACCAACCGCGAACGCGAGATTCGCAAAAGGTTCGTCGAGAACGACCTCATTGAAGCGGTGATTTTGCTCCCGGAAAACCTCTTTTACAACACCACCGCCCCGGGCATCATCCTGGTGCTGAACAAGGCAAAACGCCACCCTGGCGAGATCTTGCTCATTAACGCCTCGAAGCTTTTCAAGAAGGGCCGCCCTAAAAACTATCTTGACGAGGAACACATCGAGGCCATTGCCAAGCTTTATCACGATTGGAAGGCCGAGGAAGGGCTTTCGGCCATCATCAAAAACGAAGAAGCTGCCGCCAACGACTACAACCTCTC
>WFXV01000204.1 GCA_015490435.1 Thermaceae bacterium | reverse complement strand
AAGATGAGCGGGCGCGGCCTAGCCCACACCGGGGGGACGATCGACAAGCTGGAGTCGATTCCAGGTTTTCGCACAGAGCTCAGCAAGGAGGCGTTCTTCCGTCAGGCCCGGGAGGTGGGGCTGGTGATCGCCGCCCAGTCGGCCGACCTGGCCCCCGCCGACGGCAAGCTCTACGCCCTCAGGGACATCACCGCCACGGTGGAGAGCGAGCCTTTGATCGCGAGCTCGATCATGTCCAAAAAGCTCGCCGCCGGGGCCCAGGCGATCGCCCTCGACGTCAAGGTGGGGAAGGGCGCCTTCTTGAAGACCCTAGAAGACGCCCGCTCCCTCGCCGATCTGATGGTCGAGATCGGCGAGCGGGCCGGCCGGAGGGTGGCGGCGGTGCTCAGCCAGATGGACCAGCCCCTCGGCCGGGCGGTGGGCAACGCGATCGAGGTGCGGGAGGCGATCGAGACCCTGGCCGGGCGGGGGCCCGCCGACCTCACCGAGCTCTCCCTCGAGCTCGCCGCCGAGGGGCTCGAGCTCGTGGGGCTCCCCCCCGAGCGGGCGCGGGAAGCGCTCAAAAGCGGCGCCGCCCTCGAGAAGTTCCGCGCCTTCGTCGCCGCCCAGGGGGGCGACCCCCGGGTGGTGGACGAGCCCGAGCGGCTCGCCCTCGCCCCCGGGGTGGTCGAGGTCCGGGCCGAGCAGGACGGCGTGGTCGCTGAGCTCGACGCCCTTAAGGTGGGGCTCGCGGTGCTCCGGCTCGGCGGCGGCCGGGAGAAGAAGGGTGAGCCCGTGGACCACGGGGTCGGGGTCTATTTGGAGAAAAAGATCGGCGAACCGGTGAAGCGGGGTGAGGTGTTGGCCCGCATCTACCACCGGGAAAAGGAGCTTGCCGAGGCCGAGGAGCTCATCGCCGAGGCCTACCGGATCGGGGAGGCGGCCGAGCCCCTGCCCCTCATCCTCGACCGCGTCCGGGCGCGGTGATCCTTGACCCCGGCTCGGGGCCCGTGTCATGCTGGCGTGGGGGCCTATCGTGCCGCGTCGTATCAAGCTACCTGCCCGCTATCAGGTCTTGATCACCCGCACCGGGCGGGCTCCGTTTAGCTTCTCCTTTTCCCCGCTGGCCCCGCTCTTTTTCCTCCTCACCCTGGTTTTGTGGGGAGGGCTCACCTTTTACCTCCTCCGCTCCGCGGAGCGCGCCCAGGCGCTCGAGGCCGAGGTGCGGGCGCTTTCCCACCAGGTCCGCGAGCTCTCCGGCGCCCTGGTGGAGAAGGAGCAGGAAAACCAGGCGCTCGCCGAGAAGGCGGCCGAGATGCTCGAGCGCCTCGACGCCTTCGAGACCGAGCTCAAGGCGCTGAGGAAGCGCGCCGGGCTCAAGGTGGAGGAAAAAAAAGCCCAAGATGAGCCCCTAGGCGCGGGCCGCCCCGCCGATACCGGCGAGCTCTTCGCCGCCCTCGAGGCCCGCATCCAGGCGATGCAAAAGGAGCTCAAGGGCGAGGTGGCCCCGGCGCTCGACCGCACCCTGAAGCGCGAGGCCGCGACCCCGAGGGGCTGGCCGCTAAGGGTCCGGAGCTACATCGCGAGCGGCTTCGGGGTGCGGAAAAACCCCTTCGGCCGCGGCTACGAGTTCCACGACGGTGTGGACCTCCCCGCCTGGTACGGCACCCGGATCTACGCCACCGCTCCCGGCCGGGTGGTCGAGGCGGGCTGGTCGCGGATCTTCGGCCGCTACGTCAAGATCGACCACGGCTACGGCTACCAGACCCTCTACGGCCACATGTCGCGGATCGCGGTGCGCCGGGGGCAGTACGTCAAACGCGGTCAGGTCATCGGCTACGTGGGCTCCACCGGGCGCTCCACCGGCCCCCACGTGCACTACTCGGTCTACGTCCGCGGCCGGGCGGTGGACCCGAGGCCCTATCTCAGCTGGCGCGTCGCCGGCCGGTAAACTGGGAGGGCATGTTGGCGAGGAAGCGTCCTTCCGGCATCACCTTCATCGGCCCTGGCACCCTGATCGAGGGCAACCTCCACGCCCAGGGCGGGGTGCGGGTGGACGGCACCGTGCGCGGCTCGCTCTTCGTCGAGGGGGACCTCGAGGTCGCCCCCACCGGCCGCATCGAGGGCGAGGAGGTCCGGGCCCGGAACGTGGTCATCAACGGCGAGGTCAAGGCCCGGGTGCTGGCCGACGGCAAGCTGGTCCTCACCAAGACCGGCCGGCTCGAGGGCGACATCAGCGCGAAGGCGCTCGACATCGAGGCCGGCGCGGTCTTCGTGGGGCGGAGCGTGACCGGCGAGGTCCCCGCTCTGGAGGCCCCGGCTCACGAGGAGGGCTAATGGCCATCGAACGCCTCTTTCGCCGCCGGCGCACGCGCGGCGAGGGCCGGGAAGTGCCCGAGCTCTGGATCCGCTGCGAGAATTGCGGCGCCCAGCTCTATAAGAAGGACCTGGAGCAAAACCTCGGTGTCTGCCCCCACTGCGGCTACCATCACCGGATCCCGGTCGAGGACTGGGTGAAGATCCTCGCCGACGAGGGGAGCTTCGAGGCCACCACCGGGAAGATCCGACCGGTGGACCCCTTGGGCTTCGTGGACACCGAGCCCTACCCCGAGCGGCTCGCCCGCTACCAGCAAAAGACCGGCCGCCCCGACGCGATCTATGGCGGCCGGGCCAAGATTGGAGGGGTGCCCAGCGTGCTCCTCGTGATGGACTACGCCTTCGCTGGGGGCTCGATGGGCTCGGTGGTGGGGGAGGAGATCGCCCGGGGGGCCGAGCTCGCGGCGGAGGAGGACCGGGCCCTGGTGATCGTCACCGCCTCCGGCGGGGCCCGGATGCAGGAGGGCGCGCTCTCCCTGATGCAGATGGCGAAGACCACCATGGCGCTCGAGTTCGTCTTTCAAAAGCGCCTGCCCTACGTCTCCATCCTCACCGACCCCACCACCGGCGGGGTGACCGCGAGTTTCGCCACCCTCGCCGACGTGATCTTCGCCGAGCCCGGGGCGCTCATTGGTTTCGCCGGGCCTAGGGTGATCAAGCAGACGATCCGCCAGGACCTCCCCGAGGGGTTCCAGCGCTCGGAGTTCCTCTTGAAGCACGGGATGCTGGACGCGGTGGTGGACCGCCGCAAGCTGAAGCCGGAGCTCGTGCGGGTGCTCAGTCTGCTTTACCCGGGGGAAGTGGATGCCGCTTGAGTTCGAGCGTCCCCTGATCGAGCTCGAGGAGAAGATCCGCGCGCTCGAGGCCACCGCGCGGGAGCAAAACCTCGACCTCTCGGAGGAGATCGGGCTTTTGAAGGCCAAGCTCGCCCGGCTCGAGCGCGAGATCTTCGAGGGGCTCACCCCCTGGCAGCGGGTGCAGCTCGCCCGGGCCCCGGGCCGGCCCACCACGCTCGACGTTGCCGAGCGGCTTTTTGAGGAGTTCTTCGAGCTCCGGGGCGACCGCGCCTTCGCCGACGACCCCGCGATTGTCGGGGGGCTCGCCCGCTTCGAGGGCCGGCGGGTGGTCTTCGTCGGCCACCAAAAGGGCCGGAACACCAAGGAGAACATCGCCCGTAACTTCGGGATGCCCCACCCCGAGGGCTACCGCAAGGCGATGCGGCTGATGGACCTGGCCGACCGCGAGGGGCTGCCCTTTTTGGCCTTCATCGACACCCCCGGGGCCTACCCCGGGATCAGCGCTGAGGAGCGGGGCCAAGCTTGGGTGATCGCCCGCTCGATCCAGCGGATGAGCCGGCTCAAGGTCCCGGCGGTAGCGGTGATCCTGGGCGAGGGCGGCTCCGGCGGGGCGCTCGCGATCGGGGTGGGGAACCGGGTCTTGATCATGGAGAACGCCTGGTACTCGGTGATCAGCCCCGAGTCCTGCGCCGCCATTCTCTGGCGCGACGCCAAGGAGGCCGAGAAGGCGGCGGCGGCGCTCAAGCTCACCGCCAAGGACCTCCTCGAGCTCGGGGTGGTGGACCGGGTCGTCCCCGAGCCCGGGGGCGGGGCGCACCGAAACCCCGAGGGGGCGGTCCGGGCCCTGAGGGAGGCGCTCGTTGAGGTGCTCGGCGAGCTCGAGGGCCTGGACGCCGAGGCCCTTTGGTGGGATCGCTACCGGAAGTTCCGCGCGCTCGGGGCCTTTGCCGAAACCTGAAGGAACGTTCAGCGCTTCCAACCTGGATCTCCTTCGAGGAGCTCTTAGCATGAGGGGGAAGGAGGTGAGGCCGTGAAACGCCTGCTCTTTGCCCCGCTTTTCTTCCTCTTTGCGCTGGCCTTCGCCGGGGCCAAGATCACCCCGCAGGGGATCGTGGTGAACCCGGTCCCCGGCGACCTCAAGGTCAAGGTCTGGGTGGACCGGGATCCCGGGAAGACCGGGAACGCCACCTACCGGATCGGCGACCCCATCTACGTCTACGTCTCGGTCACCCGGGAGGCCTACGTCTACCTCTTCGACGTCAAACCGAACGGCGAGATCGATCTCTTCTTGCCCAACCCCTACGACCGCCGGAACCGCTTGAAGCCCGGCGAGACCCGGCGCTTCCCGCAGCCCGGGGCCCGCTACCGCTTCACCATAGACGGGCCGCCGGGGGAGGAGCTGGTGCTCGCGATCGCCACCAAGCGGCCGCTGACCTCCCGGGAGATCGGGGACCTGGAGCGCGGCGAGGTCAAGATCCGCGGGCTCAGGGCGCTTTCCAGGGCGCTCTCCATCGTGGTGGATCCCCTTCCCAGGAACGACTGGGCCAGCGACTGGGCCCGCTTCCGGGTGGTCGGCGAGGTGCCGCCGCCCCCGCCGCCGGCGCCCCAAAACGCCACCCTGGACGTGCGGAGCGACCCCTCGGGGGCCCAGGTTTACCTGGACGGCGACTACTTGGGCCGCACCCCGCTCATCGTCTCGGTGAGCCCCGGCCGGCACCAGGTCGAGGTGCGGAAGGCGGGCTACGCCCCCTACCGGGCGAGTGTGCGGGTGGCGCCGGGTGAGCGGGTGCGGGTCTACGCCCGGCTCCTGCCCGAGGTGGAGACCGGGCGGCTCGCGGTGCGCTCGAAGCCGGAGGGGGCGCGGGTCTACCTGGACGGGGCCTACCGCGGCCGGACTCCGCTCGAGCTCGAGCTCGAGCCCGGCACCTACGACCTCAGGCTCACCCTTCCCGGCTACGCCGAGTACCGCGAGCGGGTCCGGGTCCGCTCCGGCGAGACCACCTACGTCTACGCCCGGCTCGCGCCCGAAAAGGCCCGCCTGGTGGTGCGCACCAACGTCCGCGCCCGGGTCTTCCTCGACGGCTACGAGCTCGGCTGGACCAAGGACGGGCAGTTCTCCGCCTCGGTGCGGGGCGGGCGGCGCTGGCTGGTGGTGATGGCGCCGGGCTACGTGCCCTACGTCGAGGAGGTGGTGCTCGAGCCCGGCGAGCGCCTGGTGATCCGGGTCGAGCTGCGCCGGGTGCGCTACTGACCGCTCTGGCCTCGGGGCCCCGCCCGGAGCGGGGCCCTTTTTTCGTAGGCTAGGGGCGTGCCGATGCGCCTCGATCGCCTGCTCGCCTCCCAGGGTCCCTGGAGCCGTAAGGAGGCGAAGAAGCTTATCAAGGCCGGGCGGGTCCGGATCGGGGAGCGGGTGGCTCGCCGCCCCGAGGAACGGGTGGACCCGGATGCGACCCCGGTCTTCGTGGACGACGAGCCGATCCGCTACCGGGCGCACTGGCACCTTCTCGTCCACAAGCCGCCGGGGGTGCTCTCCGCCACCCGCGACCCCCGGTACCCCACGGTGCGGGACCTCGTCCCCGAGGCGCTCTGGCGGGAGGCGTTCGGCCTAGCCGGCCGGCTCGACAAGGACGCGGAGGGGCTCTTGCTCCTCACCACCGACGGCGAGCTCGCCCACCGCCTTACCCACCCCCGCTGGAAGGTGGAGAAGGTCTACGAGGTCGAGCTCGACGCTCCTGTGGGTGAGGACGCCGTCCGGGCCTTCGCGGCGGGCGTTTTGGACTTCGCCCCGGCCGAGCTCGTCCCCCTTCCCGGCGCCCGCGCCCGGGTCACGCTCATGGAGGGCAAGCACCACCAGGTCAAGCGGATGTTCCGCGCGGTGGGCCGGAGGGTGCTCCGGCTGGTGCGGGTGCGGTTCGGGCCCCTCGAGCTCGGCGACCTCGCCCCTGGGGCGGTCCGGCTCCTTTCCGAGGCAGAGGAAACGGTGCTTTACCGGGCGGTGGGGCTTTGAGGGGCGCGGCCTGGGTTTCCACCCCGCTCGGCCCCTTTTTCGTGGTGGCCGAGGGGGAGGCGCTCATCCATAGCGGCTTCGGCGAGCGTTTTCCAAACCCGCCGGTAGAAAGGGGACCCCTCGAGACGGAGGGGG
>WFXV01000203.1 GCA_015490435.1 Thermaceae bacterium | reverse complement strand
GTCCCGGTCGCGGTAGGGGAGGAAGGTGGCCACCGGCCAGAAGGGCTCGACCCGGTGCACCGCCTCGACCTCGGGACCGGCGAGGAGCAGGGTGGGCGGGAAGAAGGCGCCGTCGGCGCGCCCCGGGTGCCGCCAGGCCACCCGGGCGCCGGCGGCGGTAAGGGCGGAGACCGCCCGTTCGACCTCGGCCTTTTGCTCCTCCGAAACCAGGGGGCCGAGGGTCGTCCCCTCCTCCCGGGGGTCGCCGAGGACGAGGGCGCCGAGCCGGGAAGCGACGTCCTCGAGCACGGCCTCGAGCCGCTCCTCGGGCACCAGCACCCGGCGCACCGCGGTGCAGCGCTGCCCCGCCTTGATGGCGAGCTCCTCGGCGACCATCCCGGCGAAGGCAGCGGCGTCCTCCGCCTCCGCGGCCTCGCCCAGGATGGCGGCGTTCAGCGAGTCGGTCTCGGCGTTGAAGCGGGCCCCCCGCTCGACGAAGGCGGGGTGGGTGCGGAGCCGGGCGGCGGTGGCGGCGGAGCCGGTGAAGTAGACCGAGTCCCCCTCGCCGAGGGCGTCGAAGGCGTCCCCTAGGCCGCCGGCGACGAACTGGAAGCTCCCCTCGGGCAAGAGCCCGGACTCCACCATCGCCCGGGCGAGGGCGGCGGCGACGTGGGCGGTGGGGGTCGCCGGCTTGGCCAGGGTGGGGACCCCGGCGAGGAAGGCGGGGGCGAACTTCTCGAGCATCCCCCAGACCGGGAAGTTGAAGGCGTTGATCTGGAGGGTGATCCCCTCCCGGGGCACGAGGGCGTGCCGGCCCCAGAAGATCCGGTCCTTCGAGAGGGGCAGGAACTCGTCTTCAGGGAGGAGGTTGCTCTCGGGGAGTTTACGGGCCAGCTTGGCGTAGCTAAAGAGCACGCCGATGCCGCCGTCGACGTCGTACCAGGCGTCTTTCTTGGTGGCGCCGGTGGTGGCCGAGAGGCGGTAGAGTGCCTCCTTGTGCTCGAGCAGGTGTTCGGCGAGCTTTCTTAGAATTCGTCCGCGTTCGGCGAAGCCGAGGGCGCGGAGGTTCCTCCCCCCGACCTCGCGGCCATAGGCCACCGCCTCGGCCAGGGGCAGGCCCTCGGCGCTCACCCGGGCGAGGGGCTCGCCGGTGACGGCGTCCACCACCGGCCGGCCCTCGCCCGCGCCGCGGCGCCAGTCGCCCAATAGGTAGCTCTCGATCGTCTCCATCGCGTCTCCTCCTCAGAAGGGGGGTTCGTCCTCGAAGCGGGGCGGGCGGCGCTCCCGGAACGAGGCCAGGCCCTCGGCGAGATCGGGGCCGGTAAAGCCCAGGAACTCGAGCGCGAGGCTGGCGTCGAAGATCGGGAGCGCCATCCGCAACCATCCGTTCAGCGCGTGCTTGGTCCAGGAAAGGGCGCTCGGGCTGCCCTCCGCGAGCCGGCGGGCGATCTCCCGGGCCGCTGGAAGGAGCTGCTCAGGAGGATAGGCCCGGGCCACCAGCCCGATCCGGGCCGCCTCCTCGCCGCGAATCGGCTCGTTCAAGAGCAGGTGGTACTTCGCCCGGGCAAGCCCCACCAGCATCGGCCAGACCAGGGCGGCGTGGTCGCCGGCGGCGAGGCCGAGCCGGGGGTGGGCGTCGAGCAGCCGGGCGTCGGTGGCGGCGAGGGGGATGTCGGCAAGCAGCGCGGCGGCCAGCCCGGCGCCGGCGGCGGCGCCGTGGATCGCCGCCACCACCGGCCGGGGGAACTCCAGGAGGTTCACCACCAGGTCCCGGGCCTCCTTCCAGACCCGGGCCCGCACCCGCCAGTCGGCCCGCATCCGCTCGATCAGGGCGAAGTCGCCGCCGGCGGAGAAGTCGGCCCCCTCACCCCGGATCAGAACAACCCGGACGTCCTTTCGCTCGCTGAGCGCGGGCCAGACGAGCGCGAGTTCGCGGTGGCCGATCTCGGTAAGGGCGTTCTTCTTGCCGCCCCGGAGGACGAGCTCGAGCACCCCGTCCTCGGGGCCCACCAAAGCCAGCTCGGTAAGCTCCACCCTAGACCACCTTGAAGATCTCGAAGGGCTGGCGGCAGTCGTTGCAGTAGCCGAGCGCCCGGCAGGCGGTGGGGCCGAAGCGGTTGATCAGGGTGGTGGCCCGGGAACCGCAGTGGGGGCAGGCCGCCGGCGCCTCCCGCTTCACCTCGGCGCCGAGGTCGTCGGGCAAGGCGAAGCCGGCCAGCGAGAGCATCAGCTTGCCGTTTTCGCTGAGCCGGTCCGGGGTCCAGGGGTGGGCGTAATCGATCACCACCTCCACCGGGCCAAAGCCGGAGAGCCGCTCCTCGATGTCCCGCTTCATCCGGTCCACCGCCGGGCAGCCTAAAAAGGTGGGGGTAAAGCGGACCACGATCTTCTCGTCCCCGACCTCGACCGCCCGGATCACCCCGAGGTCGACGAGGGTCAGGGTGGGGATCTCAGGATCGGTGAGCTCTTTGAGGGCCTGCCAGACCTCGGCCTCGGTAACCCTTACCATGCCCCCTCCGGCTCGAGCTTCCGGACCATCGTCATCTCCTCGTAGAGCTCGTCCCAGCCGGGGCCGTGGACCCCATGGCGGCCTCCGGTGCGGGGCTCGACCGCCATCCGCCAGCCCTCCCGGATCTTCTCCCCGGGGAAGGGCAGGGCGTGGGCCTCGAAGTAGGGGTAGACCCGGTCAAGCCAGGGCTCGCGCAGGGCGTCGGTGGTCCGGGCGATCAACCCGGCCTCGACCAGCCGATCCTCGCCCGGGGCGGGTTCAAAAAGCCCCAGCAAATCGGGCCAGATCACCTCCAGGGCGGCCTCGAGCCGGGTCCGGGCCTCGATCGACCCCTCCGCCAGCGTCCGCCACCAAGCCTCGCCGTGGCGCAGGTGGTAGCGCTCCTCCCGGCGGATCTTCTCGGCCGCCCCGGCGAGCTCGGGATCGCTGGAGGTAAGGAGCCCCTCGATCCGGAGGTCGTCAAAGAGGTCGTAGAGGAAGCGCCGCGCGATCGCCCTCGCCCAATCGCCGCCGCCCTCGTGGTTGCCCCCGGGGTCGTACTTCGGGGTGGTGCGGTCCTCGAGCAGGCGGGCGTGGTAGTAGTCCTCCTTCGGACGCAGGAGGGCGAGGTGGTCGGGATCCTTGCCGAGGAGCTTCCCCGCCAGGGTGTAGAAAAGCCTCGCGTGGCCGATCTCGTCCTGGGCCAGCGAGGAAAAGGCCACGTCCTCCTCGATCACCGGCGCCACCCCGGTCCACTCCGAGTCGCGGTAGCCGATCACGATCTCGTCGTCGGCCAGGGTCAGGAGGTAGCGGGCGTAGGCCTCCTTGAGCTCAGGACTCACCGTAGACCTCCTTGGCCAGGTTCTCGAACATCTCCTTGATCTGGCGGCGCTTCTCCACCGTCACCCGGTAGGCGATCCCCATGCGGTAGGTGCGGTCGACGGGGGGTTGGAGGAAGTCGAGGTCGGTGACCTCGACCACCTCCTCCCGGGGCACCAGCCAGAGCCGGTAGGCCTCGTAGCGCCGGGAGTAGATGTCGCGGGCGTACTCGAGCGCCCGCTCCCGGTCGGGGGCGACCACCGAGCCCACGTGGATCATCGGCTCGCCCTCCTGTTCCTGCCGGAAAACCTCCCAGACGTGCATGCTTCCCCCTAGGCGGCCTGGGCCCGCTCGCCGAGGATCGCCCGGCGCACCCAAGCGGTCTCCTCCAGCGAGAGCCGCCGGAAGGAGAGCCGCTCCTTGGAGGCCGGGCCGTTCCCGGTGACGATGGCGTAGAGCTTGTCCCAGTCGGGCTCGGTGTAGGTCCAGCGGCCCTTGTCGCTGTCGTACTTGAGCTTGGGGTCGGGGATCTTGAGGCCGATCTCCTGGATCTTGCGGACGTAGGTGGAGAGGTACTCCTGGCGGAGCTGCTCGTTGGGCTTAGTCTTGATCCCCCACTCCAGGTCCTTGTCCTTCTCCGGCGGGGTGGGCGGTCCGTGGAACATCATCAAGGGCTCCCACCAGCGCTCGAGCGCCTCCTGCATCAGGCGCTTTTGCTTCTCGGTGCCCATCATCGCGGTGAGCACGATGTCCTCGCCGTGCTTTAGGTGGAAGGCCTCCTCCCAGCAGATCCGCCGCATCGTCCGGCCGTAGGGGGCGTAGGACGAGCGCTGCAACGCCCCCTGGCTGATCACCGCAGCGCCGTCCACCAGCCAGGCGATGATCCCCACATCGCCCCAGGAGTAGGTGGGGTAGTGAAAGACGTTGTGGAACTTGGTGCGGCCGTTCACCAGGTCGTCGAAGATCTTCTCCCGGGGCTTGCCCAGGTCCTCGACCAGGCGGTAGAGCAGCTGGGCGTGGCCGACCTCGTCCTGGATCTTGGCGGTGACCGCGAGCTTGCGGTGGAGGCTCGGCGCCCGCAGGATCCAGTCGCGCTCGGGCAGCGCCCCCATCAGCTCGGAGTTGGCATGCATCTCGATGAACTTGATCAGCCGCGCCCGGTACTCGTCGGGCATCCAGTCGGTGGCCTCGACCTTGTGCCCTTCCTTGATCCGTTTCTTAAACGCCTCGACCCGTTCCTCGTAGGTCATCTTCCTCCCTCCCCTCACTCCAGTTCTTCCCAGTACTCGAGCTCGACCCCCTCCGGGTCCACGTACTGCTCGAAGACCCGGCGGATCGCCTCGTGGACGGTCGCGTCCTTGTAGAACTGCCAGAGCATCTCCATGTCCTCGGCCCGGTAGACGAGCTTCACCCGCCGGGGATCGGTGAGCGACCGCAACACCCGGTTCTCCGAGGTCGGGCTGACCCCGTACTCCTGGGCGATCCCGTCCAGGGTCGAGAGCTCCTTGTAGGCCTTAGCGAACCGGGAGGCGCTGGCCCCAGGCTTTAGGGGCAGCGTCTCTACCACCGTGTAGCGGTACCTCATCCCTCACCTCCTAGCGCCCCGAGCACCAAGGGGCAAAAGACTCGGCCGAGCTCCTCGGGGCCGAGCCGGCCACCGGGGCGGTACCACTGGTAGACCCAGTTGAGCGCCCCGAGCACGAACTTGGCGGCGAGATCCGGATCCTCGACCCGGAAGACCCCTTCCCGCACGCCTGCCTCGATCAGCTCTTTAAGCGCCGCCTCGTAGGCGTCGCGGAGTTCCCGGATGCGGGCCTTATAGGGCTCGGAGAGAAACTTCCACTCGTGGAAGAAGACGGTGGCGTAGGGCAGCTCCTCGACGACCACCCGTAGGTGGCCCCGAACGAAGGCGCAGACCCGCTCGCGGGCCCCGCCCTCGGGCAGGTTCTCGACCACCGCGGCGAACCTCTTCGCCGCCCGCTCAACGATCTGAAAGAGCACCTCCTCCTTGGACTCGATGTGGGCGTAGAGGCTGCCCCCCTGAAGATCCAGCTGGCGGGCGATGGCCCGCACGCTGGTGGCGTGGTAGCCGCGTTCGGAGAAAAGCTTGCCGGCGGCGTTCAAAATCTCCTCGATTCGACCCATTTCCCGCCATGCTAACAAACGCTCGTTAGGTAAAAACGCGACCCCGCTCACCCTCTCACCGCCCCTTGAACTCCGGCGCCCGCTTCTCCAAGAAAGCCCGGAGCCCCTCGGCGTGGTCCTCGGTGGCGCCGGCAGCCGCCTGGTTCTCGGCCTCGTAAGCGAGGGCCCCGCTCAGGGTGGCCTCGAGGTTCCGCCAAAGCAGCCGCTTAGTCAGCGCGTAGGCCCGGGTGGGGCCGGCGGCGAGCTCGGCGGCGAAGGCGAGGGCGGCCTCGAAGAAACCCGCGTCGGGGAAGACCTTGGAGACGAGCCCCGCCGTCCGGGCCTCCTCGGGGCCGATCCGCGGGGAGCGGTAGCACCAGTCGAGGGCCCGCCCCACGCCGACAAGCCGGGGCAGGAAGTAGCTCATACCGGCGTCGGGCACCAGCCCCACCCGGACGAAGGCGGGGCTGAAGAAGGCCCCCTCGGCCATCACCCGGAGGTCGGCAGCCAGCGCCAGGCTCATCCCGGCCCCGGCGGCGACGCCGTTCACCGCCGCCACCACCGGCTTTTCCAAGGCGAAGAGGGCCTCGATCACCGGAATGTAGTCCCCCAGCACCCGGGCGTAGTCGCGGTCTTCGGGGACGGCCTCGAGGTCCTGCCCCGCCGAAAAGGCCCGGCCCTTTCCGGTCAGCATCACCGCCCGCACCCCCCCGTCCCGGGCCGCCTCCTTAAGGGCCCGACGGAGCGCCGATAGGAGCTCCGGGTTCAGGGCGTTCATCCGCTCGGGGCGGGCGAGCACGAGCACCCGCACCCCTGCCTGGTCGTGCACCTCCAGCACCTTCTCACCTCCCCTCGAACGCCGGGGACCGGCGTTCCAAAAAGGCCCGGATCCCCTCCCGGGCGTCGGCGGTGGCGAAGAGGGCGACGAAGCTCTTGAAGTCGTGCTCGATCCCGGCGGAAAGGGGCGCTTCGAGCGCCACCCGGGCCGAGGCCTTGACCGCCCGCACCGCAAGCGGCGCCTTCGCGGCAAGCCGCCGGGCAAGCCCCAGGGCCGCCTCCAGGGCCCGCCCCCGGGGCACCAGCCGGTGCGCGATCCCGAGCCGATGGGCCTCGCCGGCGTCGAGCGTCCGCTCGCCCCAGAGCACGGCCAGCGCCCGGTGGTAGCCAAGAAGCCGGACCAGCCGCTGCACCCCCCCGGCTCCCGGCAAGAGCCCCAAGTTCACCTCCGGCTGGGCGAAGCGGGCTCCCTCGCCGGCGACGATCAGGTCGGCGGAAAGGGCGAGCTCGAAGCCGCCTCCCAGGCAGTACCCCTCGACGGCCGCCACCAGGGGCTTGTCGAAAGCCCAGATCCGCCGCCAGGCGCGGGCCCGGGGCCCGGCCAGGTAGGCCCCGGCGTCCTGGGCGGCGAAGGCCTCGAGGTCGGCCCCGGCGGCGAAGGCCCGCTCGCCGCCGGCGATCACCGCCACCCGCACGTCGGGGTCGGCGGCCAGCGCCTCGAGACCCTCTGCCACCCGGAGCAGCACCTCGTCGGAAAGCGCGTTCAGCCGATCGGGCCGGTCGAGCACCACCAGCCCGACCCCTTCGAAGGGCCGCTCAACCCGGACCGCTTCCCCCACGCCGCACCTCCTCAAACCGCGTCCGGAGCCGCTCGAAGATCGCCTCGATCTTGGCCCGGGGCAGGATTACCTGCACCGTCTCCCCCTCGCCGATCCGGTCGCCGAGCTCGTTTTCCGCCTCGCAGACAGCGTAGACCCGGTTTCCCTCGGTGCGCCGGTGGCGGGCGGTGACCCGCACCCGCATCCCGGGCAGGGCCGAGGCCAGGTGGCGCACGTGCACCTCGTAGCCGATCCCGTCCTCGCCCTCCTCTAAAAAGGGCAGGATGATCTTCCGCGAGGCCAGCTCCATGTGCTTGGCCATCCAGTAGGTGGCGTAGACCGGGTGCACCCGCCCGAGCTCCTCGAAATCGACGGTCATCTCGAGGGTGACCACGGTCTCGAAGACCGCCTGGTAGCCCTCGGGGATCGGCCTCATGCCGAGAGGTTCCTCTCGTCCATCACCCGCCGGAGCTTGCCGCCGGCGCTCCGGGGCGCCTCACCCGGGGCCAGAAGCTCGACCCGCATGGTGACCCCGATCGTCTCCTTGATCTTCTGCCCGATCTTCTCCCGGATCGCCCGCAGCCCGTGGTCGGCCTCGACCACCTCGTCGGAGAGGACCTCGTGGGTAATCCGCCGGAAGACCGGCTCGGAAAGCTCCACCCGGAGCAGCGCCTCGTCCAGCGTCCCCTCCCGGCGAACCACCAGCTGGTAGTGGGGGGCGACCTCGGGGATCGTCTCCAGCACCGCCTCGACCTGGGTGGGGTAGACGTTCACCCCACGGATGATCAGCATGTCGTCGGTGCGGCCCTTGATCGGCCCCATGCGGACATGGGTGCGGCCGCAGACGCAGGGCTCCCGGATCAGGTAGGTGATGTCGCCGGTCCAGTAGCGGAGCAGGGGAAGCGCCTCCTTGGTCAGGGTGGTGAAGACCAGCACCCCCTCCTCGCCGTCGGGGAGCGGCTCGCCGGTCTCGGGATCGACGACCTCAGGGAGGAAGTGGTCCTCCCAGATGTGGCTCCCCGACTGGGCCTCGAGGCACTCCTGGCTGACGCCGGGGCCGATGATCTCGGAGAGCCCGTAGATGTTCACCGCCTTGACCCCGAGCCCTTCCTCGATGTCCTTGCGGATCGCCTCGGTCCAGGGCTCGGCGCCGGGGATGGCGATCTTGAGCGAGATCGCCTCGGGGGGAATACCCCGCCGCCGGAACTCGCCGGCGAGGGTCTGGAGGTAGCTCGGGGTGGCGGTGATCACGTCGGGCTTGAAGTCCTGGATCAGCATGATCTGCCGCTCGGTCATCCCGCCCGAGACCGGCACCACCGTGAGCCCGAGCCGCTCGCCGCCGTAGTGGACGCCGAGGCCGCCGGTGAAGAGGCCGTAGCCGTAGGCGTTGTGCAGCATCATCCCGGGCCGGGCGCCGGCGGCGGCCAGGGAGCGGGCGTTGACCTCGGCGAAGATCTCGATGTCCCGCCTCGTATAGCCCACCACCGTCGGCTTTCCGGTGGTGCCCGAGGAGGCGTGGACCCGAATCACCTCCTCCCGGGGTACGGCGAAGAGGCCAAAGGGGTAGTGGTCGCGGAGGTCCTGCTTCTTGGTGAAGGGCAGCCGGGAGAGCTCGTCGAGCCCCCGGAAGGTGTCGGGGCGGACCCCGGCCTCGTCGAGCTTTTGCCGGTAGAAGGGCACGCGCTCGTAGACGTAGGCGACGATCTTTCTCAGACGCTCGTCTTGAAGCGCCCGGAGGCGCTCCCTGGGCAGGGTTTCGATCTCGGGTTGGAACACCTTCTCACCTCCCTCACTCCACGCGCTCGACCACTGCCGCGATCCCCTGGCCCACGCCGATGCACATGGTGGCGAGGCCGAACCCCGCCCCCCGGCGCCGCATCTCGTGGAGCAGGGTGGTGAGGATGCGGGCGCCGGAGGCTCCCAGGGGGTGGCCGAGCGCGATGGCGCCGCCGTTCGGGTTGAGCCGCCCGTCGCCGGGGTCGATGCCCCACTCCCGGAGCACCGCCAGCGACTGGGCGGCGAAGGCTTCGTTGAGCTCGATCAGGTCGAGGTCGTCGAGGGTCAGACCGGCGCGGGCCAGCGCCTTTTTGGTAGCCGGGACCGGGCCGATCCCCATGATCCGGGGCGGCACCCCGGCCACCGCCGCCGCCCGCAAGCGGGCCAGGGGCCTGAGCCCATGGGCCCGGGCGAAATCCGGGGAGACCAAGAGCACCGCCGCCGCCCCGTCGTTTAGCGAGGAGCTGTTGCCAGCGGTGACCGTGCCCCCTTCGCGGAAGGCGGGGCGGAGCCGGGCGAGCTTTTCCAGGCTGGTGTCGGGGCGGGGCCCCTCGTCGGTCTCGACCCGGTAGGTCTCTTTTCGTTTTTTGACCTCGACCGGGACGACCTCTTCGGCGAAGCGGCCGGACCGGATCGCCGCCAGCGCCTTCTGGTGGGAGCGCAGGGCGAAGGCGTCCTGTTCCTCGCGGGGGATCCGGTACATCTCGGCCAGGTTCTCGGCGGTCTCCCCCATGCTCTCGGTGCCGTAGAGCGCCTCCATCCGGGGGTTGACGAAGCGCCACCCCAGGGCGGTGTCGTACATCGTCATCCCGCCCCGGGGGTAGCCGGCCTCGGGCTTGGGGACCGCCCAGGGGGCTCGGCTCATCGACTCCACCCCGGCCCCGATCGCCACCTCGGCCTCGCCCACGGCGATGGCCCGGGCCGCCTGGACAACGGCGTCGAGGCCGGAGCCGCAGAGCCGGTTGACGGTGACCCCGGCGACCTCGACCGGGAAGCCCGCGAGCAAGAGGCTCATCCGGGCGACGTTGCGGTTGTCCTCGCCGGCCTGGTTGGCACAACCCATGAAGACGTCCTCGACCGCCTCCTTCGGCACCCCGGCGCGGTCCATCAGGGCCTCGAGCACGATCGCCCCGAGGTCGTCCGGCCGCACCGGGGCCAAGGCCCCCCCGTAGCGACCGATCGGCGTGCGCACGGCTTCGACAATCCAGGCTTCCCTCATGCCTCCTCCAGGTGAAAGACGGTGCCCACGAACTGGGCGACCAGACGGTCGGCGGCCAGGAGCCGCACCCGGTAGCTGGCGACCTTTCGGCCGCGGTGGACGGGCTCGGCCTCGGCCCGCACCCGCGCCCCCACCGCCACCGGGCGGAAGTAGTCGATCCGGGTCGAGAGCGCCACCGCCCGCGCCCCCTGGTTGGAGATCAGGGCGAAGGCGGCGTCGGCCAGGGCGTAAAGCAGACCGCCGTGGGCGGTGCCGTGCAGGTTGGCGTGCTCCGGCCGCACCAAGAGCGAGAGCCGGGCAGCCTCGGGGCCGAGGGCCTCGACCTCGATCCCCAGCGCCTCCATGAAGGGATCCCTCACCCCGACCCCTCCCCGTGGATGCCCAGGTAGTGCTCGATGACCCGGGGGTCCTCCCGGAGCTCGGCGGCCGGCCCCTGGAGCACCACCCGCCCGGCCTCGAGCACGTAGCCGCGGTCGGCGAGCTCGAGCGCCGCCCGGGCGTTCTGCTCGACCAGGAGAATCGTCGTTCCCTCGGCCTTGAGCCGCCTCAGAATGCCGAAGATCTCCTTGACGATCAGGGGCGCGAGCCCAAGCGAGGGCTCGTCGAGAAGCAAGAGCCTTGGGCGGGCCATCAACGCCCGGCCGATGGCGAGCATCTGCTGCTCCCCGCCGGACATGGTGGCGGCGAGCTGGCAGCGGCGTTCAGCGAGCCGGGGAAAGAGGGCGTAAACCCGCTCGAGATCCCCCTCCAAGTGCCGCTCCCCGCGCTTATAACGGGCAAAGGCCCCGAGCAAGAGGTTTTCCTCCACGGTCATCTCGCCGAAGAGCTGCCGCCGCTCGTGCACCAGCACCAGCCCCCGGGCCACCCGCTCCTCGGGCTCGATCCCATTGAGAGTGCGCTCTTGGTAACGGATCTCCCCCCGGCAAGCGACCAGCCCGAGCAAAGCCAGCAGGGTGCTGGTCTTGCCCGCCCCGTTGGGCCCAATCAGGGCCACCACCTCGCCCTCCTCGACGTGGAGGTCGAGGTCGTCCACCGCCACCGCCGCGTGGTAGCGGACCTCGAGGCCGCGGACCTCGAGCATCAGGCCGCCCCCCCGAGGTAGGCCTCGAGCACCGCCGGATCGCGCTGCACCGCCTCCGGCGGCCCCTCGGCGATCTTCTCGCCGTAGTGCATCACCACCACCCGATCCACCAAGTGCATGACCAGCTCCATGTCGTGGTCGACGAGCAGCACGGTGATCCCCTCCTCCCGCAGGCGGCGGATCAGCTCCGCGAGGGCCCGCTTCTCCCCCGCCCGGAGTCCTGCGGCGGGCTCGTCGAGCAAAAGCAACACGGGATCGGCGGCGAGGGCCCGGGCGACCTCGAGCTTGCGCTGCTCCCCCAGCGAAAGCGCCCCCGCCTTTAAGAAGGCCTTCTCGGCGAGCCCCACCCGGACCAGCGCCCGGTAGGCCTCGGCCGCCGCCCGCCGCTCCTCGTTGGCGTCGAGCCCCAGCATCGAGGCCAGCATCGGCGCGTGGGTGCGGGGGTAGGTGCCGAGCATGGCGTTTTCCAGCACGGTCATCTCGGGGAAGAGGTGGGGGTGCTGGAAGGTGCGCACGAGCCCCAGCCGCACCGTCTCGAAGGGGTAGCGGCCGGTGATCTCCCGCTCCCGGAAGACGATCCGGCCCCGATCCGGCCGGAGCACCCCAGCGAGCAGGTTGAAGGTGGTCGACTTGCCGGCGCCGTTGGGGCCGATCAGGCCCAGGATCTCGCCCCGCCGGACCGCGAACGAGAGCCCGTTCACCGCCAGCAGGCCGCCAAAGCTCTTGGTGAGGTCCTCGACCACGAGCAACGGCCCCTCGGGGAGCGGCTCGGCCCGGGGGGCAAGCCCCTCGCCCTCGGGGGGCGGCGGCGTCCGCCGCGGCAACCGGGCCTCGACCCAGGGCCAAAGCCCCCGGGGCGCCAGGTGCAAAATCCCCACCAGGATCAGCCCGTAGGCGATCACCTCGTAGTTCCCGCTCTTGCCCAGGACCAGGGGCACCAGGTCCTTGAGCCACTGCTCGAGCCCAGTGAGCAGCCCGGCCCCCAGGAAGGCACCGGGAAAGGAGCCCACCCCGCCGACCACCGCCATGATCAGGTAGAAGATCGAGGCCTCGAGCGAGAAGGGGCTGGGGTTGACGAAGCGCACGAAGTGAACGTAGAGCCAGCCCGCGATCCCCGCTCCCAGGGCAGCGATCACGAAGGTCCAGAGCTTGAGCTCGGGCGGACGGGCGCCGAAGGAGGCGGCCGCCACCGCGTCGCCCCGGAGCGCCCGGATCATCCGGCCGTGGCGGCTGTGGACCAGCCGGTAGAGGGCCAGGGCGTAAAGCAGAAGGAGCCCCCAGGCCAGGTAGTGGAAGTACCGGGGATCGCGGAGCTCGAGGCCGAAAACCGCCACCGCCGGCAGGTCGGAAAGCCCGGTGCGCCCGCCGGTGAGCGCCACCCAGCTGCCCATCACGATGTAGAGCGCCACCTGCCAGGCGATGGTGGCGAGCGGGAGGTAGTGCCCCTTGAGCCGGACGGTGAGCAGGCCCAGCAACAGGGCGAAGACAAAGGTCACCGCCAGGCCGGCGAAAAGCCCCACCCAGGGGGAAACCCCGACCCGGAGCGCGAGCAGGGCGCTGGTGTAGCCGGCCACCCCCATGAAGGCGGCCTGCCCGAAGCTGGTGAGCCCGGCCAGCCCGGTGAGCAGGTAGAGCCCGAGCACCACCAGGGCGGCGATGGCGTAGAAGACGAAGAGCGTCTGGTAGAAGGGGGGCAGGACCCAGGGCAGGGCCAGAAGCAGGACCAGGGCGAGGGCGATCATTCCTCCTCCTCCAGCGCCAGCGAGCTCACGCTGCGCCAGGCCAGAACCGGCAGCAACAGGGCGAAGACGATCGCCTCCTTGTAGGCGCTGGCGAAGAACGAGCTGAAGGACTCCAGCACCCCGACCAGCACCCCGCCGGCCACCGCCAGCGGATAGCTGGAGAGCCCGGCGACGATCGCGGCCACGAAACCCTTGAGCCCGAGCAAAAACCCCATCTCGTAGCTGGCGTTCGAGAGCGGGGCCACCAAGACGCCGGCCAAGGCCCCGATCCCGGTGGCCAGCAGGAAGGCCACCCGGCCCGCCTCGCGCACGCTGATCCCGGAGAGCCGGGCGCCTATCCGGTTGACCGCCGCCGCCCGCAGCGCCTTGCCGAAGAGCGAGCGGGCGAAGAAGAGGTAGAGCGCCGCCATCAGCGCCCCGGCGGCGACCACCATCAGGACCCCCTGCCGGGGCACCGGCAGACCGAAGACCGAGGCCTCGCCGGGAAGGAGCGCCGGCAAGCCGAACTGCTCGGGGCCGAAAAAGGCAAGGCCCAGGCCCTTGTAAACGAAGTGCAAACCCACCGCCAGGATCAGGTAAACGAGCACGGTGGCCCCCGGCAGGGGCTCGAAGAAGAGCCGGAAGTTGGCGGGACCAAGCGGAAGCACCACCAGGATCGCCACCAAGGGCGCGAGGGCGGGCACGGCAAGCCCCAGGTAGCCGGCAGCCACCACCAAGGCGGCGGCGAGCGCCAGCAGCAAGGGCGTCCGGCCCCGCCGGCGGTCGAGCACCGCCCAGACGAGGAGGAGCCCGGCCGAAAGCCAGACCGTTCCCGGCAACCGCCCCTCGAGCAGGACCGCCTGGGTGAGGGGGGCGAAGACCACCCACTCACCCATGGGGATGAGGATCACCCGGGTCACCGCGAAGACGAGGACCAGCGCGAGCGCCACCAGGGCGTAAAGCGCCCCGCTGATCAGGCCGTCGGAGAGGAGGAAACCGAAGATCAAGGGGTCCATGCCCGCCCTCGCTCGGCTCCTTAGCGGAAGCTACGCTCGAGCACCCACTTGCCGTCCTTGACCCGGACGATCACCGCCGCGTCCTCGAACTTGAGGCCGAGGTGGTCGGTGGGGCTCAGGTTGAAGACGCCGTGGGTGCCGACCACCCCCTGGGTCCCCTCGATGGCGTCGCGGAGCGCCTTGCGGAAGGCGGCCAGGTCGCCGGGGTCGGCGGCCCCGAGCGCCCGCTCGATCGCGCTCCGGGCGATCAACCAGGCGTCGTAGGCGTGGCCGCCGAAGGTTGAGTAGCTGCCCACCCCGTGCTCCGCCTCGTAGGCGGCGATGTAGGTGAGCGCCACCCGCTTGGAGGGGAAGGCGTCGGGGAGCTGGGCGGCGACCAGGATCGGGCCGGCGGGGAGCAGCGTGCCCTCGACGAAACGCCCGCCCACCTTGAGGAAGGCCGGGTTCGCCACCCCGTGGGTCTG
This sequence comes from Thermaceae bacterium, assembly GCA_015490435.1. Classification (GTDB taxonomy): domain Bacteria; phylum Deinococcota; class Deinococci; order Deinococcales; family Marinithermaceae; genus WFXV01. Next base: position 6,856 of record WFXV01000203.1, on the reverse strand, counting down.
GTAGATCTGCCCCTTGTAGCCCTTCTCCACCAGGGTGCGCTGGGGCAAGACCGCGGGGGTGCCGGCGGCGCCGATCAGCACCGCGTCCGGACGCCGGGAGAGGATTTTGAGTACCTGGCCGGTGACCGAGGTGTCCTTGGGCGAGTAGCGCTCGCTGGCCACCACCCGGAGCCCGGCCGCCTTGGCCGCCTTCTCGAACTCCCGCGCCCAGCCCTCACCGTAGGCGGTGTTGAAGCCCAGGTAGGCGACGGTCTTAAAGCCGCGGGCGACCATGTCCTGAACCACCGCCTGCGACATCAGCTCGTCGGTCTGGGGGGTCTTGAAGACCCAGTAGCGCTTCTCGTCCACCGGCGAGACGATCGCCTTGGCCGCCGCCAGCGAGATGAAGGGCACCCCGGCCTCGGCCACCGCGTCGATCATCGCCAGCGAGTTGGGGCTGGTGGTGCCGCCGATGATCAGGTGAACCCGGTTTTCCTGGATCAGCTTCTGGGTGTTCTTCACCGCCGCGGTGGGGTCGGTGCCGTCGTCGAGGATGAAGAACCGGACCTTGACCCCCTTGGGCATCCGATCGAGCCTGCCCGCCTCGATCAAGAGCAAGGTGTTCTTTTCGGGAATCCCGAGCGAGGCCGCCGGCCCGGTGGCCGAGAGGGTGACGCCGATCCGCACCTCGGCCTGGGCCAGCGCCGCCGACAACACGAACGCGCCCAGCCAAACCAAACCTTTCCGCATATCCCTCACCTCCTACAAACCGACCGCCGCCCGGCGAACGAGCAGCGGATCCGGCCGATACCGTTCCTCCCCGAGCTCGGCGTAGAGCCCCCGAAGGCCGGCCTCGAGCTCGGGGAGACCGAAAAGCCGCGCCCAGGCCAGGGGCCCGCGGGGGTAACGGGTGCCCAGCTCCATCGCCCGGTCCAGGGTGGCGGCGTCGGCGAGCCCCTCCCGGAGCGCCGAGAAAGCCTCATTCGCAAGCAGCGCCAGGATGCGAAAGCCCACCCCCCCGGGCTGGTCGGGGAGCATCACCGGGGCAAACCCCAGGGCGCGGGCGAAGCCCACCAGCCAGGGCGGCACCTCCCCGCCCTCGGGGGCGAAGAGCTCCATCGGCTGCCCCTCGGCGAGGGGGGGGACGAGCGAGAAACCGTAGACCTCCCGGGCCCCGGGGTAGCGGGGACGAGCCCGGCTCGCCGAGTGACCCCAGGCCAGGGTGAGCACCGGCAGGCCCTCGGGCACCCCCTCGGGGTAGGCCTTGGCCTCAAGGGGAACGCGCAGGTCGAGGACCAGCTCGGCCTCGTCCGGGGGCGCCCGCCGCACCCGCCCGGCCAGGGCCCCGGCCAGCGATCCCTCGCCCACCAGGTACACCCGAAGCGGCCGGGGTTCGCCCGGCTCGGGCGCTTCCGACGGCGCACGGGGGTAGGTGTAGAACCCCCGGCCGGTCTTCTGCCCCAGCCAGCCGGCCGCCACCCGCTCGGCCTGAAGCGGGTGGGGGCGGTAGCGGGGCAGGTGGAAGGTCTGCTCCCAGACGCTCTTGGTGGCGGCGAAGTTGACGTCGAGGCCGATCAGATCCATCAGCTCGAAGGGGCCCAGGGGAAAGCCAAGCCCCCGCATCACCCGGTCGACGGTCTCGAAGGGCACCCCGTCGCCGGCGAGCACCAGGGCCTCGCCGTAATACGGGCGGGCGATCCGGTTGACGATGAAGCCGGGCCGGTCCTTGGCCACCACCGGCTCCTTGCCCAGCTGGCGCACGAAGGCGACCGCCCGGCCCACGACCTCGGGTTCGGTCTCGACCCCGGGGATGACCTCGACCAGCGGCATCCGGGGGGCGGGGTTAAAAAAGTGCAGCCCCAGCACCCGCTCCGGCCCCGGCACCCCCCGGGCCAGGGCGGTGATCGAGAGGGTCGAGGTGTTGCTGGCCAGCACCGCCCGGGGGTTTTGCTCGCCGAGCCGGGCGAAGAGCCGGCGCTTGAGCTCGAGCTCCTCCGGCACCGCCTCGATCACCCAGCCGGCCGGCTCGAGCCCGGCCAAATCGGCCACCGGCCGGATCCGCCCGAGCACCGTCTCGGGCTCCTCCCCAAGCCGCCCCCGCTCCCGGGCCCGGGCAAGCGAGGCGCCGATCCGCTCGCGGGCGGCCGCCACGGCGCTGGCGTCGGCGTCGTAAAGCAACACGGAAAACCCCGCCGTCGCCGCCACCTGGGCGATGCCCCGGCCCATGGTGCCGGCGCCGACGACGCCCACTACGCCCCGTTCGCTCATATCACGTGCTCCGGCAGCCCCTCGAGCTCAGGCGGCTCAGTGGGCACGAAGCCACCCCCGAAGGCCTCCACCTGGCTCCCTTCCAAGAACCAGCTCTTCGGCGTCCGGTGCCCCCAGAGCGTCTGCCGCCGGGGGTCGTTCAGGCTCCAGCGCACCGGCTCCAGGTCGGGGTCGACGGTGAGGTAGTCGGAGGTGTAGAGCTCGATGCGGTGGCCGTCGGGGTCTCTCAGGTAGAGGAACATCGCGTTCGAGATCCCGTGCCGGCCCGGCCCTCGCTCGATCCGATCGGTGGCCATCGCCCCCGCCAGGATGTCGGCGGCCCGGATCACGCTCATCGGGTCGGGCAGCCAGTAGGCGAAGTGGTGGAGCCGGGGCCCCTCGCCGTTGGTGAAGGCGAGGTCGTGGACGTTCCCCTTGCGGTGGACCCAGGCGGCCCAGAGCCGCCCCTCGTCGTCCTCGGTGTACTCGGTGAGGCGGAAGCCCAGGGCCTCGCGGTAAAAGGCCAGGGTCTCGGCGACCCGGGGGGTGAAGACGTTGGCGTGGTCGATCCGCAGCACGCCCGGCCCCCGGTAGCGGTGGTAGGCCTGGAGCAGCCGCTCGTGCTTTTGGTCGCGGAAGTAGAAGACCACCGGATAGCCGAAGGGGTCCTGGATCCGGACCATCCGCGGCCGCTCGAAGGCCTCCTCCTCCCGGGCCGGCAGGCCGTGTTCCCGGGCCAGGTCAAGGACCCGGTCGAGGTCGGCCTCCGAGGCCACCTTGTACCCGATCCACATCACTCCAGGCTCGGGAGCCTCCTTTAGAAAGAGGCTCCAGGCCCGCTCCTCGTAGCCGCGGAGGTAGAGCTCCCCCGGCCGCTCGGCGACGACCACGAAGCCGAGCAACCCCTCGTAGAAGGCCCGGGAGGCCTCGAGGTCCCTCACATAAAGCCCGATTTGTCCAATCCGTACCACTTCCGGCCGCATCTAGCCCTCCCATCCCAGGAACCGGCGGATCTTCTCCTTGTAGGGCTCCTTGTCGTAGACCTCGAAGAGGGTCTGGTACATCCGCACCGGGTCCCCGAAGAAAAAGCGCTCGTAGAGCTCCTGCCGAGCGCCGAACCCCGAGAGCGTCATGTCCCAGGCCAGGCGGAAGAGCTGGGCCTTCTTCCTGGCCTCGAGGTTCCTCCCCTGCATGTACTTTTCCATCGCCTCCCCAAGCGGCCCCTCGAAGTCCCGCTCCGAGGGCAGGAGGATCAGGCCGCCGGCCCCGATCTGCTGGACGATTTCGCGGATCCGGGGGTAGAGCCTGGGGTAGAGGTTGCGGGCGCCGTCGAGCTTGGCCCGGCTGGGCACGAAGACGCCGTAATCGTTCTCGTGCCCTTCGGCCTCAGCCGCCTTCCAGAACGCCCGCATCGTCTCGAGGTAGACGACGACCTCGGCGATCTTCTCCTGCACGTGGCCGAACCGGTCTGCCCCGATCCCCTCGGCGATCAGCGCCACCAGGCCGAGAAAGGCCTCGGTCTTGGCGACCTTGTGGACCACCACCTGGTGGGCCATGTGGTTGAGGGCACCGGTGTCGGCGTAGGCACGGTTGGTGAGCTCGACCGAACCCAGGATGAAGATCCGCTCCCAGGGCACCAGCACGTCGTCGAAGATCGCCATCGCGTCCATCTCCTCGAAGCGCGAGGAGACCGGGTGGTCGAAGGGGGAGTCGCCGGCGAGCGGTTCCCGGCAAACGAAGTGGAGCCCCGGGGTGTTGGTGGGCAGGGCAAAAGCGAGGGCGTAGCGCTCGGCCCCCGGCTCGTTCTTCAGGACCGTGGAGGGGAAGACCAGGATCTCGTCGGCCACCGGGAGGGTGGCGAGCATCCGAGCCCCGCGGACGATCACCCCCTCCTTGGTCTCCCGCACCACCCCCACTGGGATGTAGGGGTCGGGCTGCTCCGCCGGCCCCTTGGCCCGGTTGACCTGGGGGTTGGTAAGGGCGTGGGTGGTGCAGAGGTCGTGCTCGCGGACGAACTCGTAGTAGTTGCGCACGTTCTCGGCGAACTTGGGGTCCCCCTGGGCGAAGAACTCCGCCGCCTGGGCGTAGGCGGTGAGGGCCGCGTTCAGGTAGTCGGGGGTGCGGCCCATTAGCCCCAGGGTGCGGTCGGCCCAGGCCTTGTAGGCGGCCGCCCGTTTCTCCAGGTCCTCCCGGCTTTTGGCCTCGCGAAAGCTCATCCCCACCGGCTGGCCGGTCTTTGGGGACGGGTAGGCGAGCACCTCCCGCCAGGCCGGGTCGTGCTGCAGGTCATACAGGGCCGCCATCGAACGCACCACGCCGGCGAAGGCGGGGTGGGTGGTGGGGTCCTCGACCCGCTCCCCCTTAAGCCAGAGGTTCGGGGGGTTGGTCCTGAGGGCCTCGATGTACTCCGCTCCCGTGCGCGCCATCAGCCTTCCTCCTTGCCGAACTTGGGGATCGGGTGGTCGGTGAGGGGGACCATGACGCTTTTCTCCTCGGTGTAGAAGCCGAAGCTGTATTCCCCGCCCTCGCGGCCGATCCCCGACTCCTTCATGCCCCCGAAGGGGGTGGGCAGGTGGCGGACGTTGTGGCTGTTGATCCAGACCATCCCCGCCTCGATCCGGCGGGCGAGCCGGTGGGCGCGGGCCACGTCCCGGGTCCAGACGTAGGCGGCCAGGCCGTAACGCACGCTGTTGGCGATCCGCACCGCCTCCTCCTCGTCCTCGAACGGCATCGCCACCAGCACCGGCCCGAAGACCTCCTCCTGCTCGATCCGCATCCCGGGCCGGACCTCGAGCACGGTGGGGGCGTAATAGTTCCCCTCCTCGCCCACCCGGTGCCCGCCGGCGAGAACCCGGGCCCCCTCGCGTTTCGCCTCCTCGACGAAGGCCTCGACCCGGGCCAGGTGCTCGGGGTGGATCAAAGGCCCCACCTCGGCCTCGGGGTCCAGCGGGTGCCCGACCCGGATCCGCCGCGCCCGCTCGGCGACCCGCTCGACGAACTCGGGGTAGATCGAGCGCTCCACCAAGAGCCGGGAGTTCGCCGTGCAACGCTCGCCGTTCAAGCTGAAGATCTGGAAGACGACCCCGTCGACCGCCCGCTCGAGCTCGGCGTCAGCGAAGACCAGCGCCGGGCTCTTGCCTCCGAGCTCGAAGGAGTAGCGCTTCAAGGTCTCGGCGCCGGTCCGCATGATGATCTTTCCGGTGGTGGTCTCGCCGGTGAAGCTGATCAGCTGGACCCCGGGGTGGGCGACGAGCGGCGCCCCGGCCTCCTCTCCGAAGCCCTGGACGACGTTCACCACCCCCGGCGGGAGGTCGGCCTCGGCGAAGATCCGGGCCAGCATCCAGGCGGAAAGCGGCGACCACTCCGCCGGCTTCAAAACGCAGGTGTTGCCGGCGGCGAGGCAGGGGGCAAGCTTCCAGGTGGCCAGCATCAGGGGCGTGTTCCAAGGGGTGATCAGGCCCGCCACCCCCACCGGCACCCGGAAGGTGTAGTAGAGGAAGCGGTCATCCACCGGGAAGCTCCGCCCGTCGAAGGCGGCCTCGGCCTTCTCGGCGTAGAAGCGGAAGTTGGCCGCCGCCCGGGGCACCTGCCCGCCGCGGATGATCCGGAGCACCTGGCCGGTGTCCAGGCACTCGAGGGCGGCGAGTTCGTCGGCGTGGGCCTCGATCAGCTCGGCCACCCGCTCGAGGTAGCGCCGCCGCTCCCGGGCCGGCATCCGCGGCCAGGGCCCCTCGTCGAAGGCCTTCCGGGCCGCCCGCACCGCCCGGTCCACCTCCTCCGCCCGTCCCCGGGCCACCCGGGCGAGCGGCCGGTTGCTCGACGGGTCGAGGGTCTCGAAGGTCTCGCCGGAAGCGCTCTCGACGAAGGCGCCGTCGATGTAATGGGGCACCACCTTGCCCGCGAGCTCAGCCCGGAGCGCCTCGAGGAAGTTCGCATCGTAGACCTGCATCAGACCGCCTCCTCCACCACCGGGTTCTCCAAAGCACCCACGCCCTCCACCTCCATCCGCATCCGGTCACCGGCGACCACCGGCGAGAGCCCCTTGGGGGTCCCGGTGAGGATCACGTCGTAGGGCCTCAGGGTCAGGAACCGGCTCAAGTAAGCGATGATCTCAGGGATGGAAAAGACCATCTGGGAGGTGTGTCCCCGCTGGCGAAGCTCGCCGTTGACGTAGGCGGAAAGCTCCAGATCGTGGGGGTCTTCCACCTCGTCGGCGGTCACCAGGTAGGGGCCGAGGGGGGTGAAGGTGTCCCAGCCCTTGGCCTTGACCGGCGGGCGGAAGAGGTTGCCAACGTAGTCGCGCACGGTGACGTCGTTGGCGACGGTGTAGCCAAGGACGTAATCCATCGCCTCCCGCTCCGGAATCCGCCGCCCCGGCCGCCCGATGACCACCGCCAGCTCGCACTCGTAGTGCATGTACTCCGCCTCCCGGGGCCGCTCCACCGGGGCCCGGTGGGGTACCAGGCTGGCCGGCGGCTTCAAGAAGAGCACCGGTTCCCGGGGCTCCTCGAGCCCGAGCTCGCCGGCGTGGCCGCGGTAGTTTAGGGCAAGCCCGAAGACCGTCCGGGGCTCGAAAGGCAGGAGGAAAGCAGCGGTCTCGGGGTCGTGGTCCCGCCCCGCCTCGTCCACC